>JAUVJT010000209.1 GCA_030592225.1 Candidatus Stahliibacteriota bacterium
ACTTTCCTTATGCTTTTCCCGAATTTCACTTCCATCCCGTTTCCGCCGATGTCACGATCAGCCAGCAGCACCAACACCTTGCCCGCTCCAAGTATCCGGAGCATCCTTTCAACGTCACGGTAAGGCACCACCCCCATCCCGAACTTCTTTCTTATCCTGTTCACCGAGGAGGTATGCCCGCCGCCTATCTCCTCCACCACCGCGTGTATGGGAAATCCTTTTGCCGCAAGGTAGGAGCCGGCAAGCTCGTAGTTGCCCAGATGAGGGCCAATCAGCATCACCCCGCGGTTTTCGTTCAATCCACGGGCAAGATTCTTCGAGGCTTGATCTTCAACCATCCCGGTGAGTTCTTTTCCGCTCATCCACAATGAACGTATCTGGTCCGAAAGGCAGTACGTCCAGTTCTCGATAGTCCTTCCGGAAATCTCCCCGGCGTTATCAACACCTAATCTCTCCAGATTATACTCGACCATGCCGCGTCTGCCGGTCTGCAGACATGCCAGTAGTTTGCCTGCAACCCCTTCGATAGTCTCTCTGGCCTGTTCAGGCAGGCTGCGTTGGATTAAAGAAAGATAGGGGATAAGGTTGGCGGCGAGGCTCATTTCCCTTTGCGAGCGTCGCGCGCCAACTTATCAGCTTCCTTGTTGCGCTCGCGGGGGATGTGTTCAACACGCAGTTTTTTGAATTTTCCGCGCAGGTCGTCTACCCGCTCGAACAGCTTCTTGATGCCGGGATTGCGTACCTTGTAGACACCAATGAACTGGCGGTAAAGCAGTTCGCTGTCGGTGTACACAACCAGTTTCTCTATCCCCAACTGGAGTGATTTCTCCAGGGCCAGTATAAAGCTTGAGTACTCGGCCACGTTGTTGGTTGCCTGTCCCAGGTATTTTTTCCACTCACCTATCACAACGCCTCCCTTCTTTATGACCACACCAGCGCCGGCAGGTCCGGGGTTGCCTGAAGATGCTCCGTCAATCCACGCGTAGGCGGTGTCTTGTTCAAACATATGTTTTTGTTGGGCGTTGTATCTTACGCTCTCTTTTTTCATAAAGAGGTGTGTTACGGGTGTTACACGACCAGGATTCGGCCGCAGTATTCGCAAAAAGTCAGGTGGTCGGTCTGGGAGGTTTCTATTGCAATTTGCGCCGGAACGGGGTTAAGACACGCCCCGCATCTGTCATCTTCAAGAATCTGGGCAACGGCCAGCGCCCCCTTGTTTTTATAGATGCGGTCGTATGCATCCAGCGAGTCTTTAGGGATCTCATTCCTCAAACGGGTGCGCTTGTCGGTAAGAGTTTGAATTCTCTCCACAATTGTCGCCTCGCTGGTCTGAATTTCAGCAATCTCGGTTTTCTTGGCGGCGATTTCGTGTTTGTGTTCGGATTCCCGTTTGCCCAGCTGCGTTTCTTCGGCCTCGATTTCCTCCATGATGGCGATGATTCGATCCTCTAGAAGCCCTTTTTTCTTCTCCGAGTTTTCAATCTCTTTCAGGAACGCCTTGTACTCCTCGTTGGTCTTTGCCGAAAATAGCTGGGCGTTGTAGCGGGCCAGGGTTTCTTCCTGCGAGGCCAGATTGAGCTCGGCAAGCTTTACATTTTTTTTGGAGTTGGTAAGGGTTTCCTTCAGGGTCTCAAAGTCCGAGCGCAGCTTTTCTATCTGTGTTTTCAGGTCCTCAATTGTTGTCGGTATCGCTTCTTTTTGGGCAATTAATTCCTGGAGTTCGGTGTCGGTGGCCTGAAGTGCTTTGAGCAATTCCTTCAGGTCAGGCACTCGGCCTTGCTCCCTGAAGGATAATGGGCGATACTGGACTTGAACCAGTGACCCCTTGCATGTCAAGCAAGTACTCTAACCAAAACTGAGCTAATCGCCCGCAAATCATGGGCTAACTATATCCAGGTTGCAGCAAATGTCAAGGTTGTACGGTATATATTCCGCCTATTCTCCAGCAGAGTTGCTTTAGGGGGCTTCCGATGAGCAATTTATCCACTCCGAGCAGGAAGTGCACTAGAGGCATCAAATTTACTCCAGGTATTACCCGAGCCAGCACCGGTGCAACAGGGGAGATGATGAATCGATATTCAAAATCAATCTCGTGAAACCCGTGGCGGTATAAAATCTTGCGAAATTGATTGGGAATGAAGGGACGCTCGTCGGGTGTGTGAATCTCTGAAGGAAAAAACCGTCTTCGTATCCATGCTATGGGATTTAACAAACCGCATTCATCGACAACGTAGAGATATCCGTTTGGCGTAAGGACTCTTCGAATTTCCTTGAGAACTCTGGGAAGGTTCAGGTGATGAAGTATAGCTTTGCAGTAGACCACATCAAAAGAGTTATCCTCGAAAGGTGTGTTTTCAGCATCTCCTATTATGAAGCTCGTACCGGGATCAGGATAAGAGACTCGGGCCAATTTAATCATTCGTTCCGAGATGTCGATACCTGTGACTTGCTTGGCGTAGAGGTTCAGTTTTTTGGTACCGTACCCTTTTCCGCACCCCAGCATCAGGACTCGTTTTCCTTTAAGATAACGGGTTAGTATATTGTCATGAAAGGGACGGCGGACAGAGTAGATCTCTGCCATAAGATTTTGATCCCAGGCGTAGTAATTCCTGTCTCCCAATCCTTTGAGATGATCGTAGATTTCTTTTTCTCGGAGCTTTCTTTGTTGTTCCGTTTGAGACCTTTTACTTTCCCTCATAGCAACATTATAGAGATCGGTGCAGGTTTGTCAAATTGGATTTAAAAAAGAGTTTCAAGTTAGTGATATTGGGTTTGAGAGGAATTGGTGTTTGTCCTTTTATCCAGGGTAATCAAAGACAATTTCCTGATCGTAAGATTCATCAGGTGGTTGCTGTAGCCTCCGAAGCCGAAATTAGACAAGGGGTGCTTAATATACAATGGGCTAAGTCCCTTGCCTGGAATGCCCTTTCAATTTCTGGCAAGTGTATCTATTAACCCCAGCCCAGCTTGCGCTTGGCCTCATCGCTCATCATCTTGGGGTTCCAGGGCGGGTCCCAGGTAAGCTCGACCTTGGCGTCTTTGATGCCTTCCACTCCCTGAGCCGCCTTCTGAGCCTGCATGGTGAGCATGTTGGCCAGGGGACAGCCCGGTACGGTAAGGGTCATGCGAACGAGAGCTACATCTTGTTCCACCTTCACCTCGTAGATAAGCCCCATATCCACAATATTTATGCCTATCTCAGGGTCAATTACTTTCTTCAGCGCTTTGCGCACATCGGTTTTAGTCGCTGCCATTACTTCTCCTTGTTCACAAGACTCTCAGAGAGCCAGGTAAGGTAACTTTCCGAACCGGCCTGGATCGTATGTGCCACGATCATCGGAACCTGGTAGGGATGAAGTTCGGTAAGCCTTCGCTCCAGCGCCGGATAGGTTTTCTCATCAGTTTTGAATATCGCAATCACCTTATCTTCCTCCTCCACCTTACCTTTCCATCTATATATCGAACGTGCGGGCAGTATGTTAACGCAGGCAGCCAGTTTATTTTCAATAAGGATTCGGGACACTCGTTCAGCATCTGTCTTTTTTGAGAAACTGGTATGAACGGACAGGAACGTCATTCCTTCAAGGTTAAGAGCGTTGTGTTGTTAAAAAAGTCGTCCAGAAGACGCTGAAGCCTGA
>JAUVJT010000179.1 GCA_030592225.1 Candidatus Stahliibacteriota bacterium
TAATCTGTCTGAACCTGGCTGACACGTAAAGATGAGATATTGTAACGTAATCGGTCTCACCGGAACGATGTTAAAGTACTGTATTGTAACAGGCGTACTGGGACATGACTATGTCATCCAGGGTCTCCGAAAGGGTGCCTATCTGGTTGGGTTTAACCAGAAGCGCGTTGGCAATTCCCTGCTCTATTCCTTTGTGCAGAATCTCAGGGTTGGTAACAAAAATGTCGTCGCCTACGAGTTGGAGCCGATCGGTGAGGCGAGTGGTAAGAAGCTTCCAGCCGTCCCAGTCGGTCTCGGCAAGCCCGTCCTCTATGGATACCAGGGGGTAGCGATCGAGAAGGTCCTCGTAGAGATCAACCATATCCGCCGCGCTCAAGGACTTGCCGCCAAGCGCGTATTTGCCGTCCTGGTAGAACTGGCTGGCGGCAACGTCGAGAGCGAGGTAGATTTGCTCGCCCGGCTTGTAACCGGCCCCCTCTATTGCCTTCATGAGATACCCGATGGCCTCTTCGGTATCGGCAAGGTTGGGAGCAAATCCGCCCTCGTCGCCGATTCCCGCGCCTGCACCGGCATCCACCAGCAGCTTCTTGAGGGTGTGGTAGATCTCGGAACCGGCTCTGAGTGCGTCGGCAAAGCAGTCGAATCCGGCAGGGACTATCATGAACTCCTGGAATTCGAGGTTGTTGGTGGCGTGCGCTCCGCCGTTGATTACGTTGAGCAAGGGAACAGGAAGATTGTAGCCCACGATTCCGCCCAGATAACGGTAAAGGGGCAGACCCAGACTCTCGGCAGCCGCCTTGGCCACGGCAAGCGAGGCGCCCAGGACGGCGTTGGCCCCGAGCTTGGACTTATTCTCTGTACCGTCGAGTTCCAGCAAAATGTCGTCTATGAAACGCTGGTCGAACGGAAACTCCCCTATGAGTGCATCGCTGATGGTGGTGTTGACGTGCTCCACCGCCTTGAGCACCCCTTTGCCACCGAAGCGGGACTCCTCGCCGTCGCGCAGCTCAACCGCCTCAAGCTCGCCGGTGGAAGCGCCGGAAGGAACCATGGCGCGTCCCAGCGAGCCGTCGGCAAGGATGCATTCCACCTCTACCGTGGGGTTGCCGCGTGAATCAAGAATTTCTCTTCCTGCAATATCAACAATTTCTGGCATATGCTCCTCTACCGGGCTGAAATGTTTTTGTATTCCGTGCGCCGCCGGGGATAAAGCGGGAAACTCTCGCACAGCTCTTCCACCTTGGCCTTGATGGCAGGATAACGATCCCGCTCCTCGATGTTGGTGATGAGTTCGTCAATCAACTCCGCGATGTTGGCCATCTCCGGCTCTTTCATTCCGCGAGTGGTAAGAGCAGGCGTACCCAGCCGGATGCCTGAGGTAACGAACGGCTTTTCCGGATCGTAGGGAATGGTGTTGCGGTTGCAGGTAATACCCACTTTTTCCAGGCGACGCTCGGCTTTGCGACCGGTAACACCCTTGGAGCGAAGATCAACCAGCATAAGATGGGTATCGGTGCCGCCCGCCACCATGCGGTAGTCGAGCTTGGTCAAAGCCTCGGCCAGGGCTTTGGCATTGGCTATGGTCTGTTTCTGGTAGGTAATGAATTCATCGCTCGCCGCCTCCTTGAACGCCACGGCCTTGGCCGCGATAACGTGCTCCAGGGGCCCGCCCTGCATTCCGGGGAAACTGACCTTGTCCACTGTCCTGGCAAATTCCTTCTTGCACATGATGATTGCGCCGCGCGGCCCGCGAAGGGTCTTGTGGGTGGTGGTGGTGACGATGTCGGCATAGGGCACGGGTGATACGTGCAGGTCGGCGGCAACCAGGCCTGCGATGTGAGCGATGTCTGCAACGAGATACGCTCCGACATCGTCGGCAACCTCGCGAAACCGCTCAAAATGCATGGTGCGGGGGTAGGCAGAAGCTCCGGCCACGATGATCTTGGGCTTGGCCTCGCGGGCAAGCTTGAGGAGCGTGTCGAAGTCAATCTGCTCGGTTTGCCTATCAACCTCGTACTGGACTACGTTGAAGAACCGGCCGGAAAAGTTGATGGGATGACCGTGAGAAAGATGCCCTCCGTGGGAGAGATTGAGGCCGAGCAGGGTGTCGCCCGGCTCTCCCAGGGCAAAGTAGGCGGTCATGTTGGCCGTGGTCCCGGAGTGGGACTGCACGTTCACGTGATCGGCTCCGAATAATTCCTTGGCGCGCTCGATGGCCAGCTTCTCCCCTTCATCTACGTGCTCGCACCCGCCGTAGTAGCGACCGTACTTTGAGTAATCTATCTCGTCGGTATCCTTGGTCCACTTGTAGGGGTAGCCCTCGGCGTACTTGTTGGTAAGCACCGATCCCAGCGCGGCAATGACCGCCTCGGAAACGAAATTCTCCGATGCGATGAGTTCAAGACCACTATGCTCGCGCTCGGCCTCTTTGCGAACCACATCAAAAATCTCAGGATCCGTTTTATACAATTCCTCTGAGTACATCAGACCTCCTTGATTCTCAAAACTTCGATTTCAAGTAGTATATCGACATCTAGTCACCTCTCCAAACTAAACTGCGATCTTTTGCCCCCGGGGCAAAAGGAGCATTGTAATTTCTTTGCATCCATATGGCCTCCTTAATTCCTAGAACCTTTATTGTAATCTCGATGTATGACAAGTCAAGGTTTGACAATCACGTCTTTTACCAGAAAAGGGGAAACTATATTACTTCCTGCTCCCTTTAAAGGGTGTCGCCCCCCCTTTCAGACGATTCCAGTCTCTAGCTCATCCTAACCCTCTCCTAACTACAGCCTCTAACCCACGTAGTGCAAAGCTCAGTGTGCCCCGATTACCTCATAGGGTATTAGCTTCGCTGCGGGCTGCCGCGAAGCGCACGTCCGAATGGCGTGTACCCCCGCACTACATGCTCCCGCAATGACAAGTAATTGCCGTTATTCATAGTAATTCGACAGCCCCTTTGCGGAGAAGGGGACTTCTATAACCTTAAAACGGAATTATGTCAATGAATACTACACCCCTACCACCAAGTCAAGGTTTGACAGTTGCGAATCGCCCTCGATTCAAGAACAGAAACAGATCAACGTTGCCTGAAACGCTCCAGTTCGGCCAAAAAATCCTTGACCGCCTGGCCCGGGTTTTCCGCACCGAAGATTGCCGAAATTACCGCGACACCGTAACACCCACCATAACACCCGTAACACCCCCCGTACCCCTCCGGGGCATTTTCACTATATCCAAGACTTGCGTCTTGGCCTTTTCGGACATAACACCCCCCGTAACACCCCGCCTGCATCATCTCCCCTACCCTCTTCGACGTGACGCCGCCTATGGCATAGACCGGAACCTGTGCCGCACCGACCAGCGCTTTGAAGTCGGATAAAGAAACCACCTCCTTCTTTTTGGTGGTTGAAACGTAAGGACTGGACAAACCGATGTAGGCAACCTCTTCATGCCCCCATCTTTTGACCAGTTCAATGTTCTCGTAGCACGAAACCCCGATGATTGCGGCAGGACCGAGGAGTTTGCGCGCCGCAGCGATGTCAGGGTCATCCGCGCCCAGGTGAACACCGTCTGCATCGAGTTCGACAGCCAGCTCAGGCGAGTCGTTTACGATGAAGATGGTATCGTACTTTCTGGTGAGTTCGCGCAGCTTGCGCCCCAGTTTTATCTGTTCGGGATAGGGCGTCTTCTTGAAGCGCACCTGCAACAATCGGACACCGGCCTGCAACACCTCCTGTACCCCCTCGACCAGACGATTATTGGGGATGACGTTCTCGTCAGTCACGGCGTAGAGGCGCGGAAGTTTCATGTCAGATTACGGCTGCATCGGTTTTTCACCACAGAGGACACAGAGGTCTTATGAATTTTTCTCATTCGGCTTTGTGCTCTTTGTGGTAAATACTGTAATATCTGGAAATAAGAAAGGGCGAGGCATGCCTCGCCCCTACGACGGCTCGTTGAAATTATCTGCGTCATCTGCGAACCGTAAGGAAAACGAGTGAAACGAGTTATCATCTGCGGATTTTAAGATTGCATTGCCCGATCGAACGCGGCCCAGAACGGGTCTACACGGGGATGCGCGAGCGGCTCCTTCTTGCCGTTACGGATTGCGGTTATGCCTTCCGTTGACGGTCTGAAAATGCCAATTTGAGTAACCGGAGCGCCGTGCCGGCTCATGTGATTGGAAAACGTCTCGAAATGTTTTTCCTTAATCGCCAGGATAAGGGTTCCTTCGCTTATTGAAATCTCAGGCTGCATCCCGAATATCTCGCAGATGGCGCGGATTTCAGGGTAGACGACAATCTTATCCCAGTCAAGCTCCAGACCGATTTACGACGCCTCGGCCATCTCGATCGCGGCTCCTGCAACCCCGCA
>JAUVJT010000143.1 GCA_030592225.1 Candidatus Stahliibacteriota bacterium
AGAGCGACCTTAAGAAGAAGCTGCTTTATTGAGCGCGCCCCGAGAACAACTATCAGACCGCCGTCAAATGGCCGTACTATCACCCGGCCGTTCTCAAAGGTACCGTAGATGGATTGAGCCTTCTTCTGATGAACCTCGACCGCACTCAACCCCAGGCTGAAGGCGTAGCCTATCTTGGCCAGATCTTCCTGCTTAAAATTATCCGGACAGGTACTGACCAGCACCTTGCCGTCCCTGTCGCACACGAACACCCCATCAACGCCTACCACCGAATGCAAGGGCTGCAGCAGCGCTTTCACTATCCGGCCTCCTCGACGATGATTCGCTCGATTTCACTGCCCACCACAGCTGCCGAAACCTGGGATCCAACGAAGGTGCCTGCAAAAGAGCCTCCTAAGGGATGAATAAGGGTGCGATCAGTCATCATATCAATGACCCCATGCAGAAGCTTTCCCTTGCCGAACAAACCACCTATCGCTTCAAGGGCTTCCCCAAGGAGCGCCACCATCTGCACCTGCTCGGATTCCGGTTCGATGTTCACCGCAGAAACAAGCATACCGTCTGATGAGGCTATAATCACGCCGTTGACGCCTTTAATCGCGGCAATGCGATCGGGAAGCGCCTTACCTGCCTGTCCCGGAGGTGTTGGGGGTGTTTTGGCAGGTGTTGCGGGAGGTGTTGCGGGAAATGTTGCGGGAACAGAAGGTTTATCCTCGGAGACTACTGGTGTTACGGGTGTTACGGGTGTTATCTCTTTGTGACCGGAGCGTATGCTCCGGTTTATTGAGAGAATACCCCGGAGGGGTACGGAAGGTGTTACGGGTACGGGGGGTGTTACGGGGGGCATCTCTTCGACAGGAGACGCTTCATCAGAAGGAGACGCTTCAACCGGTATCTCTCCCATTGGTCCAGGAGACTGTACCTGTGAATCAGAAGGAGCGGCCGCAGAAGACTCGGAAGCCGGGGCATCCTGCTCAGATTCCATCCGCTTATCAGTCTCAGCAAACAGTTTGTCTAACGGCAGGCTGATGGTACGAACGGGCAGTACCGGCAATTCCTCAAGCCAGTACTTTCCGCGATCCCATGAAAGGATTTGCGCCAGAGCTTCAACGCCGGAAAGATCACGCCAGGCGGCGTTCTTTATTGTATCGTTCGCGCAATGCAGTATGCCTTCCTCACCACTCTCCGCCTTGATGAGCACCTCGTAGGTGCCGGGAAGCTGGCAGATAAGCTTTATGAGACTGCGCAACCGTTGGGTTGAGTCAAACTCACCAAAAGTTTCCTGTAAAACCATAGTCCAAGTGTGAAGATAGTGAAAAACCGCCGAATGTCAAGTAAGATGTTTCAAGCAATCCGATTCAGGTGCGTTTCACAAATACCCCCAACATCGGACTCAAGCGGTTACCGTGTTATTATCGGCTTATTTCTCCCCCATGTCGTTTGGTTTCGGTTGGAACAACAGATTTAGGACTTCCTGGAGTTTACCCATCGCCTTGCGGGCGAACATCCCGACAACGGCGGAGAATCCGGCTATTCCGTAGGGAGCAATCAACTTATCCCTTATGGAACTTGCCAACAAATCGCCATGGATTACGAAGAAAAACACCAAGGCCAGTGAACCGCCGAATACCGGTCGCAGGAGGTAACCCCATACGTGTTTTTTCTCAAGGGTCTTCCCGTCATCCCCTCTTATCCTTTGAATCAAGCTATGGATTGATGCAATTAAGCTTCCCACCAAACCGCTCAACAAAACAATGAGAATGAAAGTTACCCCTTCGTTAAGCTGAACACCAAGCACCTTCTTCCAGTTATACCCTGGGTCACCGCTGTAGAGTTCACGGTTCAGAACTGCCAAGGTGTCATCCCACATATGCGTTTTCATCTCAAGACTATCGATCTGTACTCGCATTGACTGATTTTCATATCTGAGGCTATTCTTCGTTATACTGTCCTCTTCATCGACTGCAGGTTCGGCCATAATACTTTCGTTCACATTCATAATTACCTTGCGGTGATTGATCTCGTTAGCTATGGTATCCTTCTGATATATCACAGAATCAATCCTTGCCTCAATAACCTGGGAAGATTTAAGTGCTCTGCGTTCCGGCCAAATCGTTATCAATAAAAAAATCCCAAGGATCAACGTAACGACATGGAATAATCCCAATGACAGTATCCCGCGCTTTCCAATCAGTCTGGAATCCTGTATCTGCTCTGTTTTCTTCTTTTTCTCCCCACCTTCAGCAATCCTACCTTCCTCTTGTCTTTCCTTTTTTCTACGGGGTTCTTTGGTTTGCATTGCGTCCTCCTATGCGCTCAACACGTGAAGAGAACGCTTGCGTGAATACATAAGTATATAGTATTTTTTTTCGTTGTCAAGTCTCGACATTATCAGTGACGATTTCTGCGATAGAGTTAGGAGTGGCAAGAATCAAGATAAGGCAGCTTGCACCCTCGGAGTACGATGATATCATGGTTTGTGGAAACGCGCCGGATTGTCGGCAAGGCCTAAAGGACGCGACTCCCGTGAAGAGTTGACCAGACAGATGCGGGAGCGTCCTGAATTCTTTATCGGCGCTGAGATTGACGGAGAGCTGGCAGGAATGATTATAGCATCAAGTGACGAAAGAAAAGGATACCTCAATCGCATCGCGGTGGATCCTCGATACCGTGTTCAGGGAATCGCCCGGCAACTTACCCTCCAGGCTGAGAAGGCACTGCACAACCAAGGGATAAAAGTCATAACCCTTTTGATTGAAGCTTACAACACTTCGAGTATCCAGTTGGCCAAAAAGATGGGCTATGTTCAGCACACCGACATAATCTACTTTTCCAAACGGCAATCCCCCGAAGATTAACGCAGAATCGAACAACGATTGACCAACCGCATATTCAAATAAAATCCGCAACATCTGCCTCGGTATTACGTCTTAGAGATAGACAATCCGACTCAATCGTGTGCTTGTACAAGAGTTCGATCATTCAAGGCCGGTGCCCGCACCGGCCTTTTACTTTACTCGGGGCTTAAAACTTCGTTGGATTGGGAACGGTAGCCGTTCACGAACGCCGAAGCGTTCATCGCTTTCTTACCCTCGGGCTTAACCTCGATAAACTCAATGAATCCTGATCCGCATTGAACGAGCAGTTTGCCGCTTTCCAGAACGAGCGTTCCCGGTACTCCGGCCCCGTCATCATCAGCCAACTCCGCTTTGATGACATTGAGACGTATTCCCCTGAAGTAGGTGTAGGCCTGATACCGGGATGGGAAAGCCCGGATAAGGTTGTATATCTCACGGGCAGGTCTGCTCCAGTCTATGAGCCGTTCCCGCTTGCGGATTTTGGGCGCTTTGGTGACGTTTTCAGCAGACTGGGGGGTTGGTTTGAGCGTGCCGTCGAGCAGACCTTCGAGCGCTTTCTCGACCAGGTAACCTGCGGCACGAGCAACGTGTTCGGCCAGTGAGTCGTAGGTGTCGTCCGGTTCTATGGGTATGGTCTGGGAAAGAAGTATCCCGCCCGCGTCAACCCTCTCGCTCATCTGAATGATGGTGATGCCGGTCTCTTCCTCTCCCGCCATTATGGCTCGCTGCAAGGGCGCGGCTCCGCGATATTTGGGGAGTAGGGAGGGGTGCACGTTGATTGCCCAGCGGGGTATGACGAGCAGTTCAGCACAGAGTATCTGGCCGTAGGCAAAAAGGATGAACACGTCAGGTTTGCAGGCCTTGATCCATTTAAGGGATTCGGCTGAGTTTACGTCGGCAGGCTGGTAGACATCAAGCCCCATCTCCACTGCGGCCTGTTTGATGGGTGAGGACTGCAGTTTCTTGCCCCTGCCCGACCGGCTGTCAGGCGAGGTAATCACGCCTACAACTTCCCCAAACGAGTTACCTTGCGAAGCGCTCCACAAAACACACCGCCGCAACAGGGGAACCCCTATCGCGGCGGTGCCGAAGTATAGAATCTTCAGATTACTTTCTCTGCGAAACAACGGCTTTATCTATCTCCAGTTCAGCCTTGTCGCCGGTTTTGATGACGAAGGTTTCTTCTTTCACCCTGGAGATGATACCGTGTATCCCCCCGTTGGTAACCACCTTATCGCCTCGCTTCAGGGTCTTGAGCATCTCCTGATGTTTCTTCTGACGCCTTCGCTGCGGCAGAATCATAAGCAGGTAGAATACCACGAGGATACCGAGCAGGATAACCCAGGTGATCCATGCCGGACGTTTGGGCTGCTCAGCTTCTTCGGAAACTGCCGGCTGCTCCTCGCCTTCCTGCACCTCGACCTGGGTCTCGCCGGTCTCGGTGGCCTGTACCGTTTCGGTTGCTGCAGGTTCCTGGGTCTGACCTGGCTCGGCAGTCGGCGGAGCCTGACCCATAAGCAGGAACATTAACGCTAACTTGAAAATCATTTATCCTCCAATTGCGATTAAAAGTCAACTGAACCATTATTCTACTCAAACAAACACCCCTGTCAAACTGGTGGAAACCACGCGTCAAGATAGGTAACAAGGTCCACGCTACCGCGAGGTGAAAGAATCATAAAGGGGTTGACACCCTTCTACATTTATTTATAGTCTTATAAATGAACTCGCAAACACTTCCAGAGCATCATGTGAATATTGTTCCGAGTCTTATACGGCAAGGAGAACGCCTACGTCCTGTTGGAGGCGTTATATATCGAAGACCAGTAAAAGAAACCTTCCACGAATTCCTTCTCTACCTATTGCTAGTAGTAACGCTCGGTAAGGAGTGGTATCGCCAACAGATGCTTTTGAAGCAAGAGGATCGTCACGTAATCCTGAAGTGGTTTAATTCGTTTAAGGAATGGACAAAGTCTAGTTCAATCGAGAGGAATAAAGTAGAGGAAGGTTGGAAAGCATTGCCAACCGGAGAAGTTCAAATACTGATGTCCTTGGCTTATGCTATCTTCTGTTTGAGTGTCCAACATAGACTGCCTGATCCTTTGATAAAAAGATTGAGGAATAAGGATCAGTTCCAGGGAGCATACTACGAAATAACTGTAGCTGCAATAATGGTAAGAGCTGGGTTTACTCTCGATTTTATGAAGGATATAACTCAGGATAAAAGTCGTTGTGAATTTATTGCAAAACATAAATATACAGGTATTGAAATTGGCATTGAGGCAAAGAGCCGTCACAGAAAGGGTGTACTTAATCAAGATGGGGAATTCAGTTATAGTGAAGCTATGAAAGGAGACATAGAGGGTCTTTTCCAAAAGTCACTTACACAGAAACCGAAGGGGCTTCCCTATATTATATTCTTTGATTTAAACTTGCCAGCAACGCCTCATATCGTTTGGAGGACTAAGCCATGGGTAGAAGATGTTAAAAAAATTCTCGATGCTCACGGCACACCATCGGTGAAAACCCCTGATCCATTTAACGGGTTAATCCTAACAAACTTCTCCTATCATTATGGAGGGAATGAAGGGACTGCACCACCAGGGGAATATATGTTAATCATACCCGAATATTCTGAAGTTCAACTAAACTCTCCCCCCTACATTCAACGTTGAAGTGCAACACTAAGGTTAGCGACTTCGAGGGGTGTTTTGAAGCCCAGGCACTTCCTGGGTCTGTTATTAAGCCTTGACTCTATCAACCTGATATCCTC
>JAUVJT010000031.1 GCA_030592225.1 Candidatus Stahliibacteriota bacterium
GGGCAGCCACCTCAAATCCCGCAGGGATGGGGTCTTTTAGCATCACGTACTCGTAACTCCTGTCGCAATCGAGGCTTAACTTTACAAACACAGGTTCGCCTATCTTGACCGGGCCTGACAACCTTTCCTTATCGTAGACCAATCTGTCGTTCTCCACCCGCGGAATCAGGCGGTAGTATTCGCGGTGTACCTTCAAATTTGTGCCGCCCGCGGTGATGCCTTCTTCCTTACTGTAGTAAGAGAACACCAGACTGAAGAACAGATTGCCCTCGCCTTTCTTTTGAACCTTAAGGGTGTTCTTTCCCGCCTTTATACCCGTAAGCTTCAGTTCTATGGGGCGACTGAACTCCAGCAGATCCTTTTCGGAAACCGCATAGCTTGCAATTTGTTTGCCGTTCAAGGTAAAGACCAGTTCCATCTTGGGGCTTGCATCGTTGGTGTTGCCCAGGAACTCGGCCAGGGCCAAGAGCGCTAGCGCCGAATCCTTGGTTGACTTCCAGCGGTTGCCCTTGCGTTCTCTCAGCAGCCAGAATACGATCTTGGGGACGATTTCGTCATCGGGCGAGATGGCAAGGAACGCGCGCAGGGTGGTGGCGGTGGTTTCTACCGCGTCGTCAGACCAGTGCTCAACCGCCCGTACCCGGCCTGACCAGTGCACGGTCTCGCCGTCGGCTAACGCCTCCTTCTTGAGTTTTGCAAGCATTGCCCTGGCTTTGGCCTCATCGCCTGTCTCGTGATAGGTCAACGCCATAAGAGCCTGGGAGTAGGAATCGGCCCCTTCTTTCTCGAGTACGGCAAGCTGGCTGCGTATGAGCGCGGCATGGTCTCCGGGAGCCATGGAGAGCGCGTAGACCATGCAGGCGCGTTCGGTGGAGGTGATGTTCTTGCGCTCCTTGAGAAGATTGGCAAGCGCCGCCGTTCCCCTGGTGATAACCGTGGGGTTCACCTCGAAACCCAGCTTTTGGGCGTAGGTAAGTCCGTGCACCACGTAGGCGGT
Source organism: Candidatus Stahliibacteriota bacterium (assembly GCA_030592225.1). GTDB lineage: Bacteria > Hydrothermota > Tepidihabitantia > B3-TA06 > B3-TA06 > B3-TA06. The sequence continues at coordinate 998 of JAUVJT010000031.1, forward strand.
CATGATGTTCATGGTTTCATCGTGTTCCCACCAGCCCCAGCCGCCGTCTGAGTGCTGGTAGCCGTACAGCCTGGCAAACCCCGCGGCAATCATCTGGGGCAGCTCTTCGGCAAGCTTGGGGTCGCCTTTCTTGGGATCTCGTATGAGATCGGCCACTATCAAATTGGGGAAGAAGCTGGACATGGTCTGTTCGGTGCATCCGTACGGATAGCCTGCCAGATAGGCGAGTCCGGCAAACAGGGCGGAACCTATGGTGGGAGTGAGAGTCAGGCGTCCCTGGATGGTTGCAAGCTTGGCTTCTTCAGGGATGCTAAAGCTCCTTGAGACCTTCTCGTCAGGCTTGGGCATAAACGATGATATCACCAGGTTGCGCTCGATTCCGTACGGGTTGGCAGGAATGGTAAGCTGCATGGCGTCCGAGGCGTCGGTTCCTATGGCCCTGGCGATAAGTGTTACGTCGCCCGGGGCCTCGCACCGCACCGGCCAGTCCACCCTGAACGTCGCGCCGGGCTGCACTGTCGCCGTATGCGTCGAATTGTCAAACTGCCTGACACCTTTTGCAGAAAAGGAGAGTTTAACTTCCTGCGGTTTGCGGGTGTAGTTGTGAACGATGGTCGGTATAACCATGCTGTCGCGCTCGGTCATGAACCTGGGCGGGATTATGCGAACCAGCAGATCCTTGGTCACCAGCATTTTCTCTCTTGCCTCGCCCACCCTGGTATCGGCGGTTATCGCCCGGGCCGTGGCTCTCCAGGTGGTCAGATTATCAGGCCAGATGAACTCCACCTGGGCTTTGCCCTGCCCGTTAGTTCTCACAAACGCCTGCCAGCAGGCCACGTCCTCGAATTTCTTGCGTACCTTGGGTTCCTCGCGGTCCTTGTAGGCGGCAAGCACCACGCTGTCCGCTGTCGCGGCTGACAGCCGGTCATAGTTGCGTTCATACCCGTAGAACGAGTAGTACACCGATGAAGTGGTGGATACCTGGTTGTAGCGCTCGCCGTAGAAGTAGTCCTGGACAGGGAGGGCGATTTCGGAAGCCAGGGAATACAGCGCCTCGTCCACCACGGCAAGGGCGATGTCGGCCTTTACCGGTTTGCCTTTGGCGTCCTTTACCAAAAGGCTCAAGCGGGCGCGCTCGCCCGGCTGGTAGCGCTCCTTGTCCGGGGTTATCTCAATGGCAAGCATCTTGGCTTCGCGGCTTACGGTCATCTTTTCCTTGTGGTTGAAGAACTCGCCCTCGTATATCCCGCATACCGAAAGGAACACGTTGGGTGTGAACTCGGGGCGCACCTTGAAACGCAGCATGGCGGTGTTGCCTTCAAGTTCCACAATATCAACGTCATACAGGTTGCCGGCCTCCAGGGAGACGATGATATGGGCGTTCTCGTAGGGGGTTATCAGCAAAGCCTCGGCCCAGTCGCCCACCTGGTAGGTTTCTTTATCGAGTATGACCTGTATCCTGTTCGTCTGCCAGGTGTAGTAGCCGCCGCGTTCGGACGCGTAGAACCAGCGTTTGGACTCGCTCGCGTTGCCGCGATTGTCTTCTACTCTGGCAACCACGTAGTAGGAACCCCTCTGTTTGGGGGTGAACTCATAGGTCGCAAAACCGGTTTTGCCTACCTGGATGGTCTTTCGCGCAACCACCTTATCATCCTTATCCCAGTATTTGCGGTAGATTGAAAGTTCCACCTTGCCTGCAATCGGTCTATCGAGCAGATCGTGGGTTTTGACGTCTATCTCCAGCTTCTCGCCGGGCGCGACCACGTAGCGGGCGGGCCTGACCTCTACCAGTATGCCGGAGGAGGCCACGAACGCTTGCGCCTCGCCCGCTTGCGCGATGCGTGACTCGTCGCGCACCTTGGCCTCAAAGGTGTAGCGGTAGTTGCGGTTTTTGCGAGGCGTAACGTAGGTGAAGGTTGCTTTGCCCTGGGCGTCCAGCTTGCCCTTCAATTCGTGCACGTAGCTGGTGCCGGACCAGTAGTAGCGGTGCTGCTCGCGGCGGTATATCTTTAATGCTACGTCGGCATTGGCAACAGGCGCGCCGAAAAAGTAGTCGGCCTGCACCGTAATCTTAACCGTATCGCCCTGCACGTACTGGGGGGCGTTGGTCTCTACCTCCACCTTGTACTCGGGCTTGCGGTACTCCTCCACCCGGAACTGCACCGAGTGGTGGGTCGAGTCCAGCCAGGCGTTTACCGTGTATCGGCCCAGTCTTCCCGAAGAAGGCACTATCAGCGAATCTGCAAACGCGCCCCAGGCGTCGCTCTTAAGGGTATGGCGGTATATCTCGTTGCCTGCGGGATCGGTGACCACCACCTCCACCTCCTCTCCTGAAGGAGTCCGGTAAACCCCCCGCTTCATTCGCCGCACCGTTCCCTTGAAGTACACCATCTGATCGGGCCTGTAAATGGGTCGTTCGGTGTGCAGGTATATCTTTACCGCTCCTCCTGCGCCGTCATCCTCGTGATAGTAGTAGTACTTGTCCAGCAGCGCGAAATCGGCGCCGTCCTGCACCAGAACCCTCAACTTCGTGGTATCGAACGCGGGGTGGAACGTCCCCTTGCCGTCGGTGCGGCCCATGCCCACCCGGTTGGTGTCCGAAAGCACCACTACCTTTGCGCCGCGCCGCGGTTTGCCGTCGGCGGAGTTGACCGCGAAGACGTACACCTCCTGGGGATCCTGCTTGGTTATAACCGACATCTCCGAGACCACCACCGGGGTGTAGGCAACGCGCGTGCCGTAGTAGGCCTCAACCAGGTACACACCCGGCCTGGTAATCTCAAGGTTTATGGTCTCGTAATGATAACGGCCGTAGTAGTAATGATCGTCGGCGCTCTTCTTTTTCTCAAACTCCAGGGTCCACTCGCGCAGAACCTCATAGCCTTCCAGTCTGGGGATGCTGTTTGGCCCGAATCGCTCCGGCGCCTCGGCCTGATGCTTCTCCAATGGAGGAAGTCCCAGGTAGTCCCTCAGCCCTATTCTGCTTTCCTCGCTGAGCATCTCCCGGGCAAGGTAGCGCGAGTTGCGCTTGGTTCTATCGCCCAGGCCTTGCAGCATGTGGAAGAAGTTTACCGGCTTGGCCTTGCCCCTTACCCGGGGCGAGCGCATGCTGCGCTGACCTGCAAAGAAATCAATGGGGTCCTCAATTTCATACAACCGGAAGTGGATTGCCTCGGCGTCCCGGGTCTCAAGCCTTATGTTGGTTTCCTGGCCCGGGGTGTAGGGCCGGGGGGTGGAAAGGTAAATGTAGGGATGGGCAAACAGCCCACCTGTTAAGGTTGCAAGCAACGCAAAAATCTTCACGATACCCTCCTTTCGAGGTAAATCTTAACGTAGGATCTTGAATCTGTAGAACCCGGCGAACGCGGGGTTGGCCTCGTGCGGCCGCCAGGTTTCATCGTCTAAAGCCATTAACGTCTGTAACTTGACCAATCTCATCTCTCCTTCCGATGTCCCCCCAGGCCCGGTATGATAGAGAACGTATGGTTCCGCTTTTAGCTCCACGTATATCATCACGTGCGCCTGCTTATCCCTGGGCGTAAAGAACAATAAGTCGCCGGGCAGCACCCCGTCACCCAGTCCCCTCGCAACCCTTACCGTATGATGCGCCATCAGATGCACAACGTCGGCAAAGTTGCCCAGCCTGCCCGCTTCCCTGTCGCCCTTCTTGTACGCCCCACCCGCCACACGAAAGATGTCCGTCCCAATATCAGGAACCTTTGGGTAATGAAACGCGGCTATCTCCGGAATGCTGGGGTCGAGCAGTTCGCCGAACCTGGCACGCCACTCCTCGTCATGTTCCTTCAGCGCCTCACGGTAGGAATACATCACCAGGTTGGCGCAGTCGGTCACGTCGTCAGTGGGGTTAAGGTGGCGGGAAAGCGCTATGGTCACGAACCAGCGGCGGAACGCTTGCCGGTCGGCGTCTTGGTGAAGCTCTGCCGCGTCAGGAAAGCCGTCGCTATCGGCATCTACCGGCTCGTGCGGGGACACACTCACCACCAACAGCAGCAACAGGACATTCATACTCGCCTCCTCGAGTTCAGGGTACGCGTTATACGACGCCGCAAACCGCGCTAAAGGTTCGCATCTGTGGGTTTAGTATAGGGTTAAGGGTGAGGTTGTCAAGTGCGGTTCTGAGCATGCAATTGACAGCAGGTGTCATATGCATAATATACAATCGTGAATGAAATATAAAAGCTCCACCGAAGGTGGAGCTCAGGAGGCTTTATGGTGCGTAAGATTGTTGCTTTGGTTTTACTTGGAATATTGGGACTGAGCGCTGAGCTTTGGATAAATGTCATCCAAGACCCAGGCGCAGAATTTGGGGTCGGTGATTGGAGTACGGATATTTGGGAATTTCCTGAAGGGGTAGGAGTTGCGGATAGCGCTAGAGTAAACGAACATGATTCTTCACGGGCGTATGAAGGTTACTATTCTTTCCTAACCGATACGGATAAAGATCCCGGAGGAGAAAATATCTACTGTGATGTATGGTGTTACCAACACTTGAGAGTACCAAAAGCTATTTCAGACATCGACACTCTTCATTGGGCAGTATTTGTCAACGAAAGTGGAACTAGTAATATGTTTCGGTTTTACATAAGTCTTTGCGCTCAGAGTGGTAAACAACTGATTTGGTGTACAGGTCGAAGTAATGAACCAAGTAACGATACTCTTTATTCCGTAGAATTTCCCTTACCAGATAGCGGAAAGTGGTTTGAATGGGGAAGTGATCCATATAAAGTATGGACTAACCAAACAGATTGGGTAGATAGAGATACGATATTTGAAGTCCGACTGGTTTCCAGAGGTGTTAATACATTATTTTGGATTGGGCAGGAAGTTTCCTGGGATAATATTGTGTTGGAAGGCTTAGCTTACTATGACTATGCGGCAGAGAGCATAGACTCAGACGAGACAGCGGATGAATATTACACACCCGTAGCCACCTTTGCCAACGAAGGTATTAAAGATGACCTTGCGGGCATGGTCTATGCAGAGATACTTGACGGGGAAGCACGAGTGTATATTGATTCACAGGAAGTTGACATTCCCCACGAATCCTCAGAGCAGGTAACGTTTGCCGAATGGACAGTGCCCCACGACGGTTCCTACACCCTGCGTGTCTACCCGATTCTTGAACTTGACGAATACTCAGCAGATGATACTCTTGAGCAGGCATTGACCGGGCTTGGTCTTGATGAAACTCACCCTAACCTGTTTCCTACCCTTGAAATCAAAGGTTCCACAATCCACTACTCCCTGCCCCAAAATCAGGAAGGCACCCTGACTCTCTACGACGCCACTGGCCGTCGCATCGAGCGGATGGCGGTCACCCGATCGGGCAGGATTGAGCTTGGGGCTGAGTTGCCTTCCGGGGTGTATATCGTCAGGCTTGAGTCTGGTTATTCAGCCTATACTGGCAAGGTTGTGCTGGTGAGGTAACTTCCCCTCCCTTGACGGGACGTGTGCCCCCGTCGGGTAGGGGATTAGAGGGGAGGGGGGTTGCCAATAGAAGGGGGGGTGAATCACCATAGAATAAAGATAGTCATTGCGAGCTTCTGAAAGAAGCGAAGCACGCTTGCGATGACGCTTACGGAATAATCTCATAACACAAAGTTTAAGATTCTGACAGGAGATTGCTTCGTCCCAATGTTCTTTGAACATTACTCCTCGCAATGACAGCTTTTTCATCTTCTGTCCACCTTATTTTTTTCAGCGTGTCCAACTTTTGACCATCTTTTGGGTAGCTTTTGACCACCTTTTGACCAACTTAATTTTGGCGAATTGCACTCAAGCCTGACGCGATTCATGCCAGGTTTTGGCGATCAGGGATGTGTCAGATCATCCCGCCACCCACAAGGTAGTGCTGGTACGATAACACTCATCTCCACCGTTCCTACGGAACGGGGTACTCTTCCCAAAGGGAGAACGTTTCCCTAAGTTGACATTGTTCCCTATAGCGTTATTATCCTGAACTATACCAAGTTTTAAGGAGGATTGTAATGATCTCATTTTTGGTGGTACTACTTCTGGCAGGAGTTGCGGCGCTGTTGTTTTTCGGCTTCAATCTGCAGCGTACGCTGGTCAAGCGGCAGGCCCCGGGCGAGGTTCCCAAGGGCCGCAAGCGCCTCAAGCCCATTGCCTACGTTCTGGGCGGAGCAGGGCTGTTCTTTTTGGCCGCAATCATCAGCTTCATCCGGGTGGTTCCGGTGGGGCACGCGCTGGTTATCTTCTGGATAATCCCCAAGACCTACTCGGTGGCGCGCGAGGGCATCAACTTCATTCCGCCCGTCATCACCCAGACCTCGCTTTACGACCTGCGCCGGGTGGACTACACTATGTCCTCGGCTGCTGAAGAAGGCAGGCGCAAGGGTACCGACGACGCGCTGTGGGCGCCGACCAGCGAAGGTCTGCAGGTGGGGCTGGACCTTACCGTGTGGTACCGGCTGAACGCCGATAAGGTGTTCGACATCCATCGTCTCATCGGCCCGGATTTTGAGGAAAAGGTGGTGCGCCCCGCCGTCCGCTCCAACGTGCGAATGACCATGTCCGCTTACAGTGTCATGGATATCTACTCCAAGAAACGAGAGACTATCCAGAGCGAGATTGAGCGCCGGCTCAAAAAACAGCTCGAACCCGACGGAATCATCCTCGAAGGCGTGGCCATCCGCAACGTGACGTTCACCCAGGAGTTCGCCAAGTCGGTGGAAGAAAAGCAGATTGCCCAGCAAAAGGCCCAGAAGATGGAGTACGTGCTGCAAGAGGAACGCAAGGAAGCCGAACGCAAGGAGATCGAAGCGGGTGGTAAAGCCAAGGCCATCGCTATCGTGTCCCGCGAGCTTCGCGCCAACCCCTACTACATCAAGTACTTGTACGTGGACAAGATCGCCGACGACGTTAAGGTCATCGTTTCCGACCAGGCCACCATCATGGATCTGAAGGGGTTAGTACCTTAACCCCCGTAACACCCGCAACGTACCTTTTCTTGGACTGCCGGGCTTTTTCCAGATGATGTCCCAGGTTATGGCTGAGGTTTATTCCACGCATCGTCCTGATGATTCAGAGACCGAAGGAGGAGTTACTGGAGGAGGAGTTACTGGAGGAAGTGTTACGGGAGGAAGTGTTGCGGGAGGAGGTGTTACGGGTGTGGTTGTCTGAGGTTTCCATATCCGGCTTCCGCAACCTTGCCTCCCAGACCCTGGGGTTTGATCCTAAGGCGAACCTTATCTTTGGACCTAACGGCTCGGGCAAGACCAACCTGTTGGAGTCAATCGCAGTGCTTGCCGCCGGGCGCAGCTTTCGCACCTTTCAGGACGACCAGCTTCTCGCATTCGACGCCCCCCACTTTCAAGTTGTCGGTAGGGCCCAAAGCGGAGTACGTCTTCAATCCGGAGAATCCTCCCCTAAACCGAGAAAATATCTGGCTCGCGTGTACTTTTCGCCTGCGGAGCGCAAGCACTATTTTCTTGATAAGCATGAGGTTCCCAAGCGTTCGCTTTACGCGGGTTGGCTGCCCATTACGGTTTTTTTGCTCGACGATCGTCGGCTGGTTGCCGGTCCTCCTGCCCAGCGCAGGGCATTTGCCGATGACGCGGTGGGCAAGGTATCGCGCACCTACCGCTTCGTGCTCTCCGAGTTTCGCCGGGTGCTTGCCCAGCGCAACGCCTTGCTTCGCCGGAGGGGGAAAGACGACGAGCTGGCGGTATGGGAAAAGCGTCTGGCCGAGCAGGCGAAAGAGGTCAGCCAGCGCAGGAATGCCTACTGGAAGGATTTTGCGCCCAATTTCGAGCGGATGAGCCGCCGATTCCTGCCCGCCGACGAGATTGCCCTGCAGTATCACCCAAATGTCAGGGAAGGTGATGACTATCGTGATATCCTTGCTTGCTCCAGACAGACGGAGCGTCGCATGGGATTCACCTGCCGCGGTCCGCACCGCGATGATTTTCGCATCCTCCTCAACTCGCGTTCCTTACGCGCGTTCGGTTCCTACGGGCAGCAGCGCTTGGTCGCGCTCGCCCTTTCACTGGCCGAAGCCGAAACGGCCCTGGCCGCGGGTCGAAAACCGGTCTATCTCATGGACGACGTGGCCGCAGAGCTTGACGATGCCAACGCACGTCAGCTTTTTAATCTCATCGGCTCCAAAGGACAATTATTCTACGCCTCGGCTCGCCCCCCCGCGGTGGAAGGAAGACGTTTTCATGTCAGGCAAGGCAAGATCAGGCAAGTTTGAGTCGCTTGGCCAGGCCGCTCAGCGGGTCGCAAAAGGCAGGCTGGGCAGAAGGCTTGCCGAGTACGATGCGGTTAAGGTCTGGCCCCAGGCTGCAGGGGAGAAGATCGCTAAACGGTGTGTTGCATTGGGCATAAAATCGGGTATACTACACGTCTCGGTACCCACAAGCGTATGGCTTACCGAGCTTAGCGCCTTAAAACAGACGCTTATCCGCAACATAAACAAGTGTTTGGGACAGGAGGTAGTGAAGGGGATCAAATTTCAAGTTGGAGTCTCAGGTGCTCGAAACGCTAAGAGAAAAGACAATAAGAGGAAATGATGGCTGATCGCTACGATGCTTCACAAATACAGGTATTAAAGGGACTTGAAGGTGTTCGCCGGCGTCCGGCCATGTACATTGGCGACCTGGGCATGCGCGGCCTGCATCACCTGGTGGTGGAGATACTCGACAACTCAATAGACGAGGCGATGGCGGGTGTGTGCCGCAATATTACCATAACCTTGCTTGAATCCAACAAGATATGTATAGAAGATGACGGCCGGGGCATTCCCCCTGACAAACATCCCGAACTGGGTATATCCGGGCTTGAGGTGGTGATGACGGTTCTTCACGCCGGGGCAAAGTTCTCGGGCAAGACCTACGCCATCTCCGGCGGCCTGCACGGGGTGGGCTCCTCGGTGGTCAACGCTTTATCCGAATGGCTCGAGGTCGAGGTTCGCCGCGACGGCAAGATATACCGGCAGTCCTACAAGCAGGGACTGTCCCAGGGTCAGATGCAGATCACCGATGCACCCAAGAGCCAGGCAGGCAAGACAGGCACCAAAACCACGTTTATCCCCGATCCGGAAATATTCAAGCGCACCGACTTCAATTTGGATATCATCACAACCCGGGTTCGTGAGGTGGCTTACCTTAACCCGGAGCTTTCCATCAAACTCGTTGATGCAATCAAGGGCACCGAGCAGGTATTCTGCTTCAAACGGGGGATCGTGGACTTTCTGGCCTATCTCGATCAGGGGCGCACCAGGTTTCACAAGCCTCTCTACGTCAAGGATTCGCGCAACGGGATAGAGGTTGAGGTCGCCGTCGAGTACACCGACGGCTTTTCGGAAAACATCGTCACTTTCGTCAACACCATCAACACCCACGAAGGGGGAACGCACCTCGTGGGATTTAAGTCCGCGCTTACCAAGACCTTAAACGAAGCGGTACGTAAATCCAAGGCTAACTCCAACAAGGCCAAAAAGACCCTGGACCTTACCGGCGAGGACGTACGCGAGGGGCTGACCGCGGTGCTCTCGGTGCGCATGCGCAATCCCCAGTTTGAGGGACAGACCAAAACCAAGCTGGGCAACAGCGAGGTCAGGGGAATCGTTGAATCCATCATGGGCGAGGGGCTTTCCCGTCACTTCGACGAGCAGCCGCGCATACTTAACCTTATCCTTCAGAAGGCCACTGCGGCGGCGCGCTCCCGTGAGGCGGCGCGCAAGGCGCGCGACATCGAACGCAAGAAAAGCCTGCTGTCTTCAGAAACCCTGCCCGGCAAGCTGGCCGACTGCTCCTCCGATAACCCCGAGGAGTGCGAGCTGTTCATAGTTGAGGGCAACTCGGCGGGCGGCTCGGCAAAGCAGGGGCGCGACCGGTTGTTTCAGGCGGTGTTGGCCCTGCGAGGCAAGATACTCAACGTGGAAAAGTCGGGCCTCAATAAAATACTTGCCAACAAGGAAATCAAGGCCATTATCTCCTCGGTGGGTACCGGGTTCGGGGACGACAGCTTTGATCCGTCCCGGGTTCGCTACTCCAAGATAGTAATAATGGCCGATGCGGACGTGGACGGCTCGCACATCCGCACCCTTCTGTTGACCCTGTTCTACCGTTACATGCGCGAGCTCATCGAGAACGGGATGATCTACATTGCCCAGCCCCCACTTTACCGGGTCAAAAAGGGCAAGAAAGCGACCTACCTTTTCTCCGAAGAGGAGCTTGAGGAGTTCCGCAAGAGCGCCTCGCACCCCGAACGTCTGGAGGTGCAGCGATTCAAGGGACTGGGTGAGATGAATCCGGATCAGTTGTGGGAGACCACCATGAATCCGGAAAAGCGTATCCTAAAGAAAGTCAGCGTGGCCGATGCGGCCGAGGCCCACCGGGTTTTTTCGGTTCTCATGGGTTCGGAAGTGGAACCGCGCAGGGAATTTATCGAGGCTAACGCGCAGTTTGTCGAAAATCTGGACATTTAGCGTTCAGGAGGATTTGTGAATAGACACGAGTTATTTACCGAATTAACCGAGGCCTTTGGCCCTTCCGGCTACGAAGGGGACGTACGCAAGATAATGAAGCGGCACCTTTCCGCTACCACTCAGGTGAGCACCGACCGCCTGGGTTCGATTGTGGGATATCATGAAGGCGACCCTGACGGTCCCAAGGTGCTTATTGCCGGACACATGGACGAGGTGGGGTTCATGGTTAAAAAAGTTACCAAGAAAGGTTATATTCGCTTCCTGCCTATAGGCGGGTGGTGGCCGCAGGTGCTTCCCAGTCAGCGGGTGCTGATCCGCACCCGTAAGGGAGAGTTTGAAGGCATCATCGGCTCCAAGCCCCCTCATGCCATGAAGGAAGCCGATCGCAAGAAGCCGCTCGAGATTGAAAACCTGTTTATCGACATAGGCGTGGTCGGGGACAAGGGAGCTGCCGATATAGACGCCAGGCCCGGCGATCCCATAGTGCCCATCGGTAATTTTCGCAAGCTCCAGAACGGGGTACTGGCCGCTAAGGCATGGGATAACCGGATAGGGTGCGCGGTGGTGATTGAAGCCGCCCGGGACCTGACCGGCGATTTGGCCAAACACCCCAACCGCCTCTATCTTGCGGGAACGGTACAGGAAGAGGTTGGACTCCGCGGAGCCAAGACACTTGCCGGATTGATTAAGCCGGACATAGCCTTTGCGGTTGACGTGTCGCTTGCCCACGACATACCGGATAGCGAAGCCGATGATGTCGAAAAATTCGGCGCGGGAGCCGCGGTGCTGGTTCATGACTCAACCATGATTCCTAACGTCGCTCTCCGCGATTTCGTGTGTGAAGTGGCGGAGGAAGAAGGTATTAACCATCACCTTACTTCCCTGCGCGGAGGCTACGACTCCGGCGCCATCCACGTCTACCAGGACGGGGTCCCCTCGCTGGCGTTGGGACTGCCTTCCCGGTATATCCACTCTCATGCATCGATCATTTACGAAGAAGATTACGTAGCGCTCCTTAACTTGGTGAAGGCTTTGATTAAGCGTATGGACTCAGCAAAGCTCGCCGAGATAACGAAATTTGCCTGAAGGAGGTTTGATGAGTGTTAACGATCCTGGCAGAATAAGAACTTTTGGATTTTTCGGGCACGGCGGTTCGGGTAAAACCACCCTGGCCGACGGGATACTTTTCTATGCAGGCGCCAACTCCAGGCAGGGCAAGGTTGATGCAGGCACCTCGGTGTTCGATTTCGATGACGAGGAGATCGAGCGCAAGAACAGCCTTAACCTTGCAGTTGCGTTCTGCGAGTACAACGACCATCTCTACACCATGGTGGATACCCCGGGATATGCCGACTTTGCCGGCGAGATGATTTCCGGAGTGCGAGCGGTGGACGTCGGAATAGTAGTGGTTGACGCCGCCACTGGCATAGGGGTAGGCACCGAGATGAGCTGGAAACGCCTTGGCGAAGAACGCAAGGGTAAAGCGCTGTTCATCAACAAGCTGGCCAAGCCCGACACCGACTTCTCTTCAACCTTCAATCAGTTGACAGAAGCCTACGGGACCTCGGTTGCCCCGGTTTCCATTCCCATCGGGGCGGGTTCGGACCTGTCCGGCGTGATTTGCCTTCTTTCGGAAAAGGCATTCATCACCAAGGACGGGAAAACCGAGGCTCGCGACATCCCCGACGAAGCAAAGGCCGACTTCGAGTCATACAAAGAAAAACTTATCGAGGCGGTGGCCGAACTTGACGAATCCTTGCTCGAATCCTACCTTGAAGGCAACGTTCCCAACGCCGAGCAGCTGGCGCCGGTTATTCGCAAGGGCATAGTCGAAGGCACCCTCTTCCCCTTGTTCGCCGGCGACGCGCTTTCCATGACAGGCATTGGCTCCCTGCTGGACTTTATTCACGGCTTCTTCCCCTCTCCCCTGGAAATCCAGCCGGTGAAAGTCCGCGAGGGCGGCGAAGAATCTGAAATCACTCCCCAGGCTTCCGGCGAAACCGTGGCCTACGTGTTCAAGACCGTTTCCGACCCTCACCTCGGAGACCTGCTCTACACCCGTGTCTTCTCAGGAGAGATAGCGTCCGGCTCCAACCTCAAAAACACCGACAAGGACGCCTCGGAGCGTATCGGCCAGATTCTTAGTCTGCAAGGCAGGGAGCGTAAAGACGCTTCCAAGCTCGTGCCCGGGATGATAGGCGGTCTGGTAAAGCTCAAGTCTACTCACACCGGCGATACCCTGACCTCCAAGGCAGCAATCTCCATCGGTGCCCTGGAGTTCCCCAACCCACCCATCTCGATGGCCATCGTGCCCCAATCCAAGGGTGACGAGGAAAAGGTCTCGGCCGCACTTTCCCGCCTGCATGACGAAGACCCAACCTTCACCTACCGCTTCGACCCTGAGCTTAAGCAGCAGGTTATTTCAGGCATGGGTGAGCTTCACCTCGACGTCATACTCTCCAAGCTCAAGAAGAAGTACGGCGTCACCGTAGCCACTAAGAAGCCGCGCATAGCCTACCGCGAGACCATTTCTGTCAAAGCTTCCGCCCAGGGTAAGCACAAGAAGCAGTCGGGCGGCCGCGGTCAGTTCGGCGACGTGTTTCTTAGATTGGAGCCTTCGTCTTCCGGTTCCGGCGTGGAGTTTGCCTCGGAGATATTTGGCGGCGCCGTACCGAAAAACTTCTTTCCGTCCGTTGAAAAGGGCGTGCTCGAGTTCGTATCCCATGGTTTTCTTGCAGGCTACAAGATGGTTGATTTCAAAATTGTCCTTTACGACGGAAGCTATCACACCGTGGATTCCTCCGAAATTGCCTTCAAACTGGCCGCCCAGATCGCGATGAAGGTAGCCTGCGATAAGGCCAAACCGGTGCTGTTGGAACCCATCCTTACCGTGGAAGTTACCGTTCCCGAAGAGTTTATGGGCGACGTCATCGGCGACCTGAACTCCCGGCGCGGCAAGATTCAGGGCATGGACGCGGTGGGCCGCAACCAGGTGGTCAAAGCGGTTGTGCCCGAGGCCGAGATGTACAAGTACGCAACCACTCTCCGGTCGATCACCCAGGGACGCGGCTTCTTTACCGCCCGGTTTGACCACTACGAAGCGGTGCCTTCCGATATCTCGACAAAGGTTATTGAGGAAGCCAAGAAGGCAAAGGAAGAATAAGTAATTGCTCCTTTTGACCTGACGGTCAAAAGATCGCAGAACGAACCTGTAGAGGCCCGTGGGTTCAATAATGAAGTGCAACACCTTGGAAAACGAGAGGGATTTCGTTATCCTAAGGATGTATGTACAAGGAATACCATCATTTGAGTTTGAAGGAGCGGGAGGGTATAGATATGATGCGTA
>JAUVJT010000042.1 GCA_030592225.1 Candidatus Stahliibacteriota bacterium
AAAGAGAAGGGACTTGAAAAGTTGAAGCAAGCCTTGAACTCCGCAGAAGAACGCTCAAACTACACTATTGCAATTGCCGCCGCCGCGCGCATCTCAGCGGCGAACCCGGAGGATGTAAACGTTCGCTTGCGCCGGGCGGATCTGTATCTGATGATGGGGCTTAATCATGCAGCCTATGGATATCTTTTGCGTGAATTCGACTTCTACCGTCGCCGCAACGATTCGCGTTCGCTCTCCTATGTCGTGAAGAAAATAACCACGATAGACGAGGCCAATCTTGACTTGACGCTTAAAATGGCTAAGATACTTTGCTATCTGGAGCAAAAAGAGGAAGCCCGTGGGGTAGTGGAAAGCGTTGTATTTACTCTTCAAGGCCAGGGGAAGTACGATGAGGCAGCCAAGATACAGAAAGAATTCGGCAAACTATACGAGGAGCTATGAGACAAGAAGGACTCGATCCGAAGGGCAGAATCGAACTTGCGCGGATGCTGTCCCAGATAGGTTTCCCGACGGAGGCCATTGCCGAATACCTGATGGCCGCCCGGATGTACGAGGAACGGGGTAATACGGAACAGGCCCTCAAGCTCTACGAAAAAGTGCTTGGACTGGATGAAAATAACCAGAGCGCCAAGCGAGGCCTGTACAAGCTCAAGCCCCGTTCTGAAAAAGATATAGAAGATATAGTCACCAAGCTGGGATTCGCCTCTTCCACATCAGCCCCGCCTGCCGAAGCCGCAACTACCCCCGTCCCCCGCCCACCTGCTGAACCTGCCGTAACCCATGAAGTAACGCAGACTCCTCTTGAACCCGAACCCCGACAAATCATCCCTGCTACGGAGCCTGACTCACAGGTTGCCGAAGAAGTGGTTGAACTGGCGGGCAAGGGACTTGAGGAATTCCTGGCCTCCATTATGCCGCTACTGCAGAATACCGCCGAGGAACTTAAAAAAAGGCGCGAACTGGCCTCCTTTTTTGGTGAAGAAGGACTATGGTCAGAAGCATTCTTCGAAGCTCAACCGGCCTATCTGCAAAAGCCTTCGGTAGATAAACTTAACGAACTACTCTCGCTCCTGTCACATTCTGAAGAAAACGAGGAGATGATAACTTTTCTTCTCACCGAAAGCTTTTCAGACCGCAAACCAGCACTCAACACAGCGGTACTTGAAGCCCTGGTTAAAACATATGAAGATGCGGGACAAACCGAAGATGCGGAAAAGACCAGAGTGAGGCTGCAGAAATTGAGTGGGAATAAGGTTAACAAGAAACAAAATGGATCAAAGATAATCAAAGACGTACCCAAACTCTCGAAGGAAGATAAAGATGACGATAACCAGGGCAAGAAAAAATCACCCGACTCAATCCAGTTCGTATAAGGACATGAGGAAGGTTTAGAAGATGGCTTACGAAACCTTTTACCGGTTCAAATACGAACCATTTGTGGTCAAACCCGACCCCCGCTTTTACTTCAACGGTCCTCAGCACGCCGTGGCCAGGGAGTACCTGCTGCATGCCGCCGAACGTGGACGCGGACTTGCCCTTCTTTTGGGAGAGATAGGTACCGGTAAGACCACGCTTTCGCATACCATCTTCAGCAGTCTTTCCAGGGATGAACGCTACCATGTCGGAATGATAGTCCTCACCCACTCACCTAAACCTCACGAACTACTGGTCAAGCTGGCAACGGTATTTGATATTGAGGATATGCCCGATGATTCCACCGAACTCTTCTCCCTTCTTGTCAACGAACTCATGGAGATACACAATGCGGGCAACAAGGCGGTGGTATTTATAGACGAGGCCAACAAGATAGACGACCCGGAGACAATAGAGGAACTGCGGGGTTTTCTTAACCTGGAGACTCTGGAGGGCGACAAGCTGTTAACCTTCATCCTGGTGGGATTGCCTGACCTGGAGGTCAACCTGGCCCAGAACGCCGCCCTGTACCAGCGCATAGCCATACGAGTAAACCTGAACCCATTAACCAAGGATGCGGTAAAAGGCTACATACAGCATCGTCTAAGGATTGCGGGACGCGGCGACGAACCCATTTTCACCGACAAGGCGCTGGATGCCGTGGCAACTTACTCCGGAGGACGCCCCAGGCTGGTCAATATCATTTGTGATAACTCGCTGATTGAAGGTTACATACAGCGTAAGCCCAAAATAGATGAACTCATCGTAGAACGTATAGCGACACAAACCCTTCACCTTATACCGAAAGAACTCAGCTAGAAATGGGTTCATCGGCAGATCTCCACGTACACACAAGCTACTCCGACGGTATGTATTCCCCTACCGAGCTTGTCAGGATGGCCAGGGAAGTAAATCTCAAGGCGATTGCCATCACCGACCATGACACCGTGGCAGGACTCAAAGAAGCGAAACTGGCGGGCAAAGAAATAGGGCTAGAGGTAGTCGCAGGGGTGGAACTCTCCTGCGAACTTAACGATAACGAAATTCACATGCTCGGCTACTTCGCTCCGGGCAAGGAAGACAAACTTGAGGAAAGGCTTGAATGGTACCAGGCCAAGCGCGAGGAGCGGGCCTTTGAAATAATCGATCGTCTCAACCGGAAAGGCGTCAAAATTGACATCGGGGAGGTGCGGCACTTTTCCACCGGAAAGTCAATCGGGCGACTGCACGTTGCCAAGGCGCTCATGGCCAATGGAAGCGCACGCAGTATTCATGAGGTGTTCCATCGCTATCTGGGACCTGACGCAGTGGCATACGTACCCAAGGCCAAACTTTCCATCAAGGAAGCGGTGGAATTTATTCACGAACACCATGGAGTGGCGGTAATCGCTCATCCCGGCATGTACCGCATCAACGACGCGGTGGAGCAAACCCTGGAGTATCTTGACGGAATCGAGGTGTGGTACCCCGAACATTCACCGAGCTTTGAGGATCATCTGTACGCCCTGGCCATAAAGAACCGGCTCATTGCCACAGGAGGCTCTGACTACCACGGGGTGGGGCGCAACCACATCGGCTGCGTGCGCGTTCCCTACGCCGTCGTGACCCGCCTGCTCGAAGTGGCAGTCGGAGTGTGAGTTACCTTTTCCTGCTGCTGATAGCGCTCTCTCCTATCCAACTGGTAAGGCTGCAGTACGGCGGAGGAGGCGACTGGTACAACGACCCTGACGCACTGCCCAACCTGGCCGGGGAGTTGGCTGAAAGAACCACCGTGATGATTGAGGCAGATCAAAAGGTGCTGACCTTGATGGATCGCGAGCTTGAGAACTATTCCTTCCTGTACATGACAGGGCACGGCAAGGTCGCCTTCTCCAAGGCGGAACGGGAGAGGTTGAGGGAATACCTGCGGTGCGGCGGATTCCTGTACGCCGATGACGACTACGGGATGGACGAAAGTTTCAGGGCTGAGATAGCCAGGGTGTTCCCCAATTCAAAACTTGTGGAGCTACCCTTTACCCATCCCATCTACCATATCCTTTATGATTTCACCGGCGGCCCGCCCCAGACCCACAAGCACACCGAAGGCCCACCCGCCGGCTACGGGCTGTTTGACGCAGGCAGGCTGGTTATCTTCTACACGGTAAACTGCAACCCCTCGGACGGCTGGACCGCGGCGCACGATAACCCCGACGACGTACGCGAGCAGGCGTTCAGGATGGGGATCAATATCGTGCTGTACGCGCTATTGAACTAGTAATATATCACCACTTAAGAATAGAAGGACTCAGAAACCTATACTCCTCTTGACTTACATTGGTTACTATTTCTAAACCCTCTCGTTCCCGACGCCCAGTTACAACACTAGACAGGTTCCAACGTATGTAAATCCAAAAAACATCACCTGTAATATCCTCATATGCGAAAATAGCATGGGCAAAAAAATTATCATTTGCTTTTTTGTTTCCCTTTGCCCATTGTGAATAGAATTTCCTCGTTCCTTCAAGGGATCTTCTAACAAAACCATATTCCTGGCTTGGAATAACTGGTGTTAAAATTTTCTCCGTCAGCTTAAACCTCAAATACTCATACCACTTCATAACATCAATTTCTTCTTTATTTGCAAACAACCACTCCCTGACTTTCAATAACAACAGAGCATTATTATTCTGAGAAAACCTATATTGAAGCCGTATTCGCACTAAATTCTCGGGTTTATCCTTTGATTCTGCACACCATTCTATTTTACTTCCGACTTCAATCCCCAATACCCCTTTATATCCCAACTGGGTTTGCTTACGTGTCTCCTTCAAAGTACGCCCAAGCAATATGGCAGCAACCACAGCGGCAACTCCGGCAATTAAACCACCTATTGCCGCTACTATTGGAGCTACCTCATAAAACCAATCTATTACTAATGCCCAATTTATACCCATCAGGAAACTATATAAGAATAATCTCTTATGTCAATAGCCATTTCGTCATTCCGTAACATGTATTCAGACTCGCCTTGCAGAAAGGCGAACCTAATACCCTATGAGCGAATAACTCGCTCAAGGGGCACGCTGAGGTTCGCACTACTACTCATAACGGCAAGTTGACACAACGAGACTTGAGATCGTCACGCATCCTTCGGATGTTCACGATGACAACAAATACCCCTCACCTCTAACTCCTCTCCCCCAGGGAGAGGAGAACTACTCCTACCGTTCAATCCACGCGCCGCCGATGGTCAGGCCGTACACCGCTTCGGCCCCGGCGTCGAGCAAAACCTCGGCTGCAGCGTCAAGGGTAGAGCCGGAGGTGACAACGTCATCGAGCAGGATGAGCCTGCGACCTTTGATGGTGGAGGGATCGATGCGGGATCGGAGAGCAAACGCGCCGGACACGTTGGCGCGGCGCTGCCGGGGAATGAGCCGGGTCTGAGTGCGGGTCATTCGTCTGCGTTTAAGGATATTCGTCATGGGGATGCCGGTGTCAGCCGAGATTGCCCGACCGAGTATTGCGGATTGGTTGTAGCCCCGCCACCAGCTTTTGACAGGATGCAGCGGGATAGGAACGATGGCCCCAGCGGTAGAGAGCAGGCCGTCGGAGCGGATGATGGGCGTAAGGTGACGGGAAAAGTAGCCTGCCAGTCGGGAGAACCGGGAGTATTTGAAGACGTAGACCAGTTTGTCTAACGGATGGGTAAACCGGGCCCAGGCGCGTATCCTTGTCAGGGACAAAGGCTTGCGCACGCACTCGGCACACAGGTAGGAGCGGCGCTTGCGCTGCAAGGGCTGCCCGCACAGTTGGCAGAAGTTGCGCTCTATGGGCTGGATTGACGAAAGACAGCGGTCGCAGATGGGAGCGCCGTCGGTATCCTGTTCGCACACCAGGCAGACGGACGGGAAGCAGAACTCGCCGAGCGCCTTGAGCGCCTCCTCCATCATCCCCTACTTTTTCTTTTTACCTTTCCGGTAACGCTTGTCCTTCCTGGCTTCCTTTTCTTCTTGCTTGCGCCTGGCCTCCTCCATCTTTTTGCGTTCCGCTGCAATCCATTCCAGGGTAGGCACCTTATCCTGACGGGTAAAGAGGAAAAACATCACTATACCCGCGGCCATGATACCGATGGCGATCCAGTTGTTGGTCCACAGGTTAAGGGCATCCTCGTAGTACCTAAAGAAGTTAACCCCAAGTCGCAGACCGCCGAATCCAAAAATAAAGATGGAGAAAAGCTGCCCCTTGCGAAGCCGGGCAAATCTTAATAGCAGCAAAAGGGCGGCAAACAGCAGCAGCCCGCCGCCGGACTGAAAGAGCTGGGTAGGCCAGATGGAATGGTCGGCTCCATAGACGTAGGATGCAAACGAATTCGCGGGAAAGGTAACGCCGCATACGTGGGTGGGCGCGCCGAAGCAGCAGCCGTTAAGGTAACAACCTATGCGACCGATGCCCTCGCCCAGGGCGACCACCGGGCCAATTGAATCAAGCAAGGGAAGAACCGGTATCTTCTTGCGCCACAGGTAGATGCCTCCGAACACGAAGGCCAGGATAAATCCGCCGTAGTAGACCGCACCGCCCTGCCACAGCTTGAAGATATCGCCCAGGTTATTGGCATAATCAGACCAGTGCATGAACACGTAAGCCAGACGTGCACCAATAACCGTTCCCAGGATGACCCATACGGCAAGATCGGAAACCATTGAGGGATCAATAAGGGTGCGGCGTTTGAGGATACGATAAAGGACAATTATCCCGACCACGAAAGAGGCAAGCAGCATAACGCTGTAGGTGCGCACCGGCACCATCCCCAGACCAAGAAAGCCCAGGTTTATATTAAAAAGAACAGGATACATGACGCTATCCTAGGGAAAAACCGCTAAAAGTCAAGAACCTGGGAGGCTGTCTGAGACCGACGCGAAGCGGCGACCAAAGGGAGCTTCAATGACTTATACGCTTGCGACGAAGTCAATCCGCAGATGACGAAGTGCCCCCGTCGGGTACGCAGATTGACGCAGATTAGAAAGAAACCTTGGCTCAGGCAAGTTGAGTAGATATATGTCTTATCGTTGCTCGCCGATTTTCGCTCTGTACCCTATGGGATACATTATATCCCAAGGGGCAGGCTCTGGTTAAAATTCTCCTTCCAGAACAGGCTGACGCTGTATTTTCAGACAAGCTCCTAGACCGGCAGCGTGGGAGGGGTTATCTGAATGGGTACGGGCATAACGGTAAGGATGAGTATTATGAGAGCCGCGATGGCGATGATGATGTCCAACGGTTCAAGCGGTGTAATTTCATCGGCGGCTGGGGGATGGCGGCATCCGAACATCAGGGTAAGAACTCCCCACACCATCCAGTTCCAGGACTTAAAAATAAAGGCAGTGGCAAGCATAAGAACGTAGACCGGAATCATGATGTAGATACGGCGCTTACCGAAAAGCCCGTAGGCAATGTGCCCGCCGTCAAGCTGTGAAAGGGGAAGAAGATTGAACGCGGTAACCAGAAATCCCAGCCACCCGGCAAGAGCAATGGGATGAATCAGGATGGTGGAGTTCTCAGGCACGGGTCCTTTTACGACTAACGCAAGGAATTGAAAGATAAGCGATTCGCCGAATTGGAAAATAAGCGATTCGCCGAACTGGAATCCGCCCGCGACCGTATCCTGGGGGACGACCTCTGAAAGCATCAATCCTACGATGACCACCGGAACAGCCACCATGAATCCCACGATAGGCCCGGCCGCGCCGACACGAATGAGGGTGCGGCGGTTGTCGGTAAGACCCATACGGATAACCGCTCCCATGGTCCCGAAAGGAGGAATGAAGGGGATGAAAAACGGAAGCGTGGCAGGAACCCCATAGCGGCGACAGGTAATATAATGACCAAGCTCGTGACTGCCCAGGATAAGGATAAGAGCCAGGGAGTAAGGCAGACCCTTCCAGATGAGCAGTGGATTGGTAAAGATGTCGACACCCGCCCACATCGCCCCGCCAATGGTGGTAGTCAGCAGAGTCAACCCGAGCAGCAGCCAGTTAAGCCAGAGGCGCTGACGCACACCCTTGAGGACGAAACGTCCTATCTTAAGCCGGTGAGGATCAACCGCAGAGCCCTTGTTGGGTTCAAAAAGCGGGGTGTAGCCTGTGTCTGCAAAAACGGCGCGAATGGCCTCGATGTTTTCATTATAAGGCTCGTATATCCGCCCTTCAAGGGTTATAAAACGCACCCCGACTTTAACCTCGCCGATACGCATGTAGGGCTCGACCTTGGGAATAAGTTCAGCAACGCTCATACTAAGCCTTAACTATAGCAACTACAAGCGCCAGGTCAAGGTTGTTCAAATGCCTTGTAGAGATTGTTGAGTTGATCCGTGCCAAGGCCGCTGTGATGGAGTTCCTCGCCGAGGAGGAGCGCTACTCGTGCGGCCTTTTCTGCAGTCTCGATAATATCAAAGGCCTCGCTAAACCCCTTGCCCACAGCGACCATCCCGTGTCCTCGCCAGATAACTGCCGAGACTTTATGAACGGCATCTGCGGTGACCTTGCCCAGTTCGTCGCTTCCCGGGGTTAAGTAATCGAGAATCTCCAGATTATTGTGCAGCAGAAGACTCGCTTCCGGGAACATACGGATGAGAACGGAGACAAGCAGGGCGTTATCACAGATGAGATGCGTAAGGGCGATAAGAAAGGTGGGATGAGTGTGAAGAAAGACGCGATCATCCGGACGAAAGCTGGAGAGTGCGGCATGGACGGCAAGATGGCTGGGCAGTTCACTGGTGGGATTGCCGGAGGGACATTGAAAAATATAAGCCTGCCCTTCATCTGTGATTTTTACCAGACACAGGTTATCGGACGGATTATCAGCCAGGTCCCGCATCCTGCTTCCTGCGGTGGTGAGAATAAGGGATTGGCCGTCGAGTTCGGGCACGGCGGCGCTGAGAGAGCGCTTCTCCCCCTCCAAATTAAAGGCGCGGTCCAGTCTGAAAGACAGGTTGCCGCCGTTGGCCTCGGCCCAGCCGCGTTCGGCCAGAAGCCGGGCGACCTGTCGAATTTGCAACCCGCAGCTTTCCAACGCCTTGTTTAAGTTTAAGGACTCATGCATAATGGAGTGTATACTACCTTAAAGCCACCCTCTGTCAAGATAAATCAAAGAAAAAGTGCTTTACGGAGATAGATTATTGAACACCCGCAACCCGTAACACCCGTACCCTTGAGGGGCATTTTCACTATATCCAGGAACATACGTTCCTGGTTTTTAAGGACATAACACCGGATCAGGTGGCAGCCAGGCGTTCAAGCTCGCCCAGCAGATTCTCGGGTGAGGAAACCGCAAGAGCTACTGCAGGCAGTTCTTCCAGCGGACCCGGACTGTCGGAACGGCGGGAGTGAAACGAGGAGTCGGCCTTGGCCGGGGCGAAGTTGGCCAGGAGTTCCTCTCGCGTCAGTTCAAGTGTAGATTCCCGGCCTGCAGGATTTATTAGTACCCCTCTCTTAAGAAGGGTATTTGCGTACCGGTTCGTACAAGGCTTACGCGTCCACGGCGTGGAGTAAAGGTGCAAACCACTGTCTTCACACCGCAGCAGCAATCTGTTTGTCCCAATGGTCGGAAAATTGCCTACCAGCACCTTGATGAGTTTCTCCGTCTCAGACTGGGGAGCGGCGTTAACTAAAAGTCCTACCTTGGAAACGAGAAGCCCTATTCCACGCACGAATTGCTCCCGTGACGGATCAAGACTGGCGCGAAAAGAAAGCTGAAGGAGAAGATCCCAGGACGAGGTAAATATCTTCTGTCCCAGCCAGGGAGTATCCATGAATACCTTGATCCTGTTTCGTTGAGGGGCAAGAATCGCTTCCATGCCCGCAGCTCCTTCAAAAGGAGAAGTCACCCGCAGGAATAGATATTCTCCCTTGGAAAGCAGGGTCCACACCGGTCCCTGAACCAGCACCTTTGCCTTGGGAAAACACACTCCGCCCAAAGGACGATCAAGAACGTCCACGTGAATGGTGCTGTGGGTAGGAATAATTGAACCTGATCCAAAGAGATGGAAGAAACGACTACACGCATAACGTACAGGGCTCTTTACGTAGTAGTAAATCAAGAATTCACGATCGCATAGATTAAGTCTTTCGTCTGCAATCATCAGAAATCTCCTTATAATAGGGAGGGTGGCTGCCGAGGTAAACCCCGGCAGCCACCGGATAAGTATGGGAGGAGGGCGTAATTTCTTCCGTTTCAATTCTCTCTTCCCTTACTCATCCTTCAGCCTGTGTTCATAATAGCAAAAAAAATCCCATCGTCAATCAGCAAGATACCCTATCCTTCTCCCTAGGGTAAAAACCCGAGAAACCCCAAGGCAAATCAAACCTCGTTTTTGCGTAACCGACGTAATTGTGCGCCTTAAGTTTTGGCTATTGAAACATCGCAAATATCCCTTGCAAGCGCTCCATCTTGAACCCGGGAAGAGATACCTTGCAGGCAGTGATAAAACTCACCGTCAACGGCATTCCTTGACATCACTAATTCCAGGCATAGACTTTCTAAAACCATGGAGGTCGCAGATGTGGATTTACTGTCAACACGACATAGAAATCGAGTGCGAAAGCATTGAGAAATGGGAGGAAAATCCCTATTTCCTGAGTCTGAAGCAATGCAATGTCCGTAAAAAGATATCGTCCAAAAAGGGGATAGCCGAAATCATACTAAACCCGGATCAGATCATCGTTATCGGCAGGGAAAAACTAGATTGGCATGAGCTGCAGCGCTTAAGGTAAACGAGAGAAAACAGCTTGTGGAGGAGATTTGGATGATTGTATTGAACGGCTTGGAGAACTAAGTAGTATTATCATCGGGAATTTGGGATTCAGGTGGTAAATCTTAAGGTCTTGACAATATACTCTGAGTCGTTAAACTTATTGTTATAGGTAAGTAATGGATGCTAGGGAGGCTGAGGCCTGCCTCGGCAGCATAGTTACGAATGCAAACGATTCCATCCTAGGAGGAATCTTGAAGAGTTCGAGTGTTAGATTGTTTATCTCCGGCGTACTTGTCCTTCTTGTTTCAATAGGTTTGGCTCACGCCAAAGGGGCAGACCCGGAGACGGCGACAAAGGTGGCTGAAACCCAAGTTAGACTCATAAGCCAGCGTCTTGCGAAGACAAACTACCTCAGCGCGCCTTACACATTATCTACAAATAACTTAAAATACCTTTACTCAAAAGATGAAAAACTGCTTGCCTAAGTATTTGAACTTGAACCCCGCGGTTTTGTTGTTGTAACGACAAATACCGATCTTGTCCCGGTTATCACCTACTCCGAACACGGCTCTTTCCCGTGGGACGAAAGTCCATTGAACCTCCTCCTCCACATGCTAAGAGAAGATTTAAGAATGCGTATGGCCGCCCGCGATATGCTTGAACAGGAGCAAATCGCCAGATATCATGCACTGTGGGAGGAATATGCTTCAGGCAACGCAGCCCTAAAGGATCCGGGAGATTCATGGCCACCGAGTGGTCAAACGTGGACAGGCGGCTGGGTAGAAAGCATGTGGCATCAGGGTTCTCCTTACAACGATGACTGTCCGATAGATCCCCTTACCAGTGACCGCTGCGTTGTGGGATGCGTGGCAACCGCTATGGGACAAATCATTGCTTTCTGGCAGTACCCAGATTCTGTAATCTTCACAAGCGCGGACAATTACACTACCGTCTCCCGCGGCATAAACATAGATGCAACTACGGCAAGCATACCCAGTATCGACTACAATGACGGATCACCCTCCACCGATGTCTGCACGGATATTTCTTTCGCCTGCGGGGTAAGCGTACAGATGGATTATACAAGCACGGGCTCCGGCGCATACACAAGTGATTGTGCAAACGCCTTTACGAACTATTTCGACTACACCACCGCTGAGTCAAAGATGAGCACCGCACCTGATTTCTACAGCACCCTGGAACAAAACATGAAAGATAGTATGCCTGCGCAATTGTCTATCACCGATGGTATTATGGGCCATTCCATCGTCTGCGACGGCTTTCGCGAACCCTCGGCAGGAGGCGATGACGAGTGGCATCTGAATTACGGGTGGTCCCCCAACCCTGACCCCCTGCTTTCCTCATGGTATATCCTGCCTACAGGAATGCCTGCAGGTTACAATACGGTCAACCTCGGCGTGGTAAACGTAGAAGCGCCCAGAAGACCAGGGTCTAATCCCGAACCGCCCGTTGCCGACTTCAGCGGTACCCCGACATCAGGCACTCCGCCCCTTGACGTAACCTTTAGTGATCTTTCGACCAATAGTCCCACTACGTGGTCGTGGACCTTTGGCGATGACGGGACATCTGATCAGCAGAATCCTTCACACACCTATTCCGCAGAAGGCGTCTACACGGTAGAACTTACCGTAACCAACGCCGACGGTTCCGATACCGAGACTAAGGTAGATTAC
>JAUVJT010000117.1 GCA_030592225.1 Candidatus Stahliibacteriota bacterium
AGATCGTGGTTTCCCTGCGCAAGAACGCGATAAGGCTTTCCCCGCATTTCTACAATACCGCTAACGAGGCAACCCGCGTCCTGGATGTCATAAGGAGCTTTAACAACTCTTGAATTTGCATTTTGCATCTTGACCGAAGGACGACGCTTACGGAGTAAATGAGTGGTGCGAAGCACTACTTCCCGTACCGTGCCCCTACAGTATCCACCACAAAGATCACGAAGAACACAAAGCCGAATGTCTAAGATTCATATCATCTCTGCGCCTCTGTGGTTGTTTTCAGACGACCTTATAGACCTGCATACCTTCTTTGCTTGACATTAGGTTCTTAATCCGTATCCTCAGCATCTAGGAGGAAAATGTGCCAGAATTCCGAGTACTTGCCGTAAATCCGGGTTCGACCTCAACCAAGATAGCCGTATATGAAAAGGGGAAAGAACTTTTTTCGGTTAATCTAACACATCCGGCAGAAGAAATAAGTAAATATCCCAAGATTATTGACCAGTACGAGTTTCGCCGTGACGTAATACTTGCAACCCTGAAGGAGAGGGAAATCCAAACCTCAAGCCTGTCGGCAGTTGTGGGACGCGGCGGACTTTTGCGTTCCATTCCGGGCGGCACGTACAAAGTTAACGAAAAGATGCTCCAGGATTTACACGCCGGCCTGCAAGGCGAACATGCCTCCAACCTGGGTGGACTTATCGCCCACTCCATAGCGGAGCCGCTCGGGGTTCCGGCGTTCATCGTTGACCCGGTGGTGGTGGACGAGATGGAAACCCTGGCCCGGTATACGGGCAGGCCTGAAATTAAGCGCCGCAGCATCTTCCACGCCCTGAACCTGAAGGCGGCGGCCCGTAAGGCGGCTGGGGAGTTGGGTAAAAAGTATGATGAGATTAATCTGATAGTCGCCCATCTGGGAAGCGGGATATCCATAGGTGCACATAAGAAAGGAAGGGTAGTGGATGTCAACAACGCCCTTAACGGCGACGGTCCCATAGCGCCTGAGCGCGCCGGCTCGCTTCCCGCGTGGGGCCTGGTGAGTTTCGTCCTGGACAATGGCCATTCCAAGCAGGACATGAAAAAGCTCCTGGCAGGCAAGGGCGGGGTGGTTGCCTATCTGGGCACCAGCGATATGAGAGAAGTGGAAAATAAAGTAAAGGCGGGCGATAAAAAAGCGGCCGAGGTTCTGGGTGCGGTGGCCTATACCTGCTCAAAGGAAATAGGCTCGCTTGCCGCGGTGCTGGAAGGCAAGGTGGACGCCATCGTGCTTACCGGCGGTCTGGCTTATTATAAGACATTCGTGGAGTGGATAAGGAAACGGGTGGAGTTCATAGCGCCCTTGAAAGTCTATGCCGGAGAGAACGAGATGCAATCCCTGGTCGAAGGCGCGCTGCGCGTTCTTGCCGGAGAGGAAACCGCACAGGAATACTAATGTGAATGAGTTTAAGGAGGCTGGATGCCCATAAAGAAGTTAAGCGAACTGGTTGATAAGGTCAAGAAATTACCCAAAATGCGGGTGTCGGTGGCTGCGGGAGAAGATCCCCATACCATCGAGGCGGTGGCCAAGGGAGTGCTGGAAGGCATGATTGAGGCCACCCTTACCGGCCACGAAACCCGCATCAAAGAGGTGACCTCGGAGTATAAGATTGATCCTTCAATCTTTGAGATTATCGACACCCCTGACGAGAAAACCGCCGCGGTCACGGCGGTTGAGCTGGTCAACTCCGGCCAGGCCGACTTCCTAATGAAAGGCCTCATGGGTTCGGCCACCTACATGCGGGCAATCCTGGACAAGGAAAAGGGACTTCTTCCCAAGGGCAAAACCCTTTCCCACATCACTGTGCTTGAGGTTCCCGCCTATCACAAACTTCTTATCGGCACCGACGTGGCCGTACTCATTGCACCTGACTTAGCCCAGAAAATCGCCATGATCGCCTACGCCGTGGACATCGCCCATCGGTTGGATGTAGAGCGACCCAAGGTTGCCCTGCTTGCCGCGGTGGAAAAGGTCAATCCCAAGATGTGCGCCACCATAGATGCCGCAGTGCTCACCCAGATGAACCGCCGCGGCCAGATTAAAGGGTGTGTCGTTGACGGACCGTTGGCCATGGATCTAGCGGTGAGTGAGGAGTCCAAACGCATCAAGGGGGTGGACAGCGAAGTGGCAGGCGACGCGGACGTGCTTATCTTTCCCGACATCGAGGCGGGAAACATCTTCTACAAAGCGGTAACTCATCTGGCAAACGCGCACCTGGCGGCCATCGTCACCGGCGCCAAGGTGCCGTGCGTGCTGACCTCCAGAGGCGACGATGAGGATTCCAAGTTCTACTCCATCGCGCTGGCTGCGCTGATGGCTGGAAAACGAAAGTAACCTAAAAGGAGTAGTCTTTTATGAAGTTCTTCAGAAAATTCAAGATACTGGGAACAGGTTCTTACCTGCCTGAAAAGGTGCTGACCAACGCGGACCTGGAAAAGATTGTTGACACCACTGACGAGTGGATTCGCACCCGGACAGGTATTGAGAAGCGTCACGTCGCCGCCGAGAACGAGGCGACTTCGGACATGGTGATAGAGGCGGCAAAGGTGGCATTGAAAAACGCAGGCATCGCCGCGTCAGCCCTGGGCGCCATCATAGTGGGAACCATCACACCCGATACCATGTTCCCCTCCACCGCCTGCTGGGTGCAGAAAGGTCTCGACGTTCCAGGCATCCCGGCGTTCGACGTATCCGCAGCCTGCTCAGGCTTCCTCTACGGATTGGAGATCGCCTCCTCCATGCTTCCTGCGATCGGTAAGCCGATTCTCGTGGCCGGTTCTGACCTGATGACCAAGGTAACCAACTGGGAAGATAGAGGCACCTGCATACTTTTGGGTGACGGCGCAGGCGCCGTCATCATAGCTCCTACGGAGGAGGATTGCGGGTATCTCTCCTCCCTGCTGGGAGCCGACGGCTCGTTAGGAGAGCTTCTCATACAGCCGGCCGGTGGCTCGCGCATCCCCCCTTCCCACGAAGTGCTGGATAAGAAATTGCACTTATTGCAAATGAAAGGCAACGAGGTTTTTAAATACGCGGTCAGGAAAATGGGTGACGCCGCGGTCAAAGCGATTGAACTTGCAGGCATAGACCCGGATGAAATAGACCTGTTCATTCCTCATCAGGCCAACATAAGGATAATCGAGTCAACCTGCAGGCGGGCCAAGGTGCCTATGGAAAAGACCCACGTAACCATCGGCTGGCACGGGAACATGTCGGCAGGAACCATACCCATCGCGTTCCACGACGCCGTAACCAGCGGTCTTATCAAGCGAGGCAGCCTGGTGCTGTTCGCCGCGTTCGGCGCCGGCTTCACCTGGGGCGCGTCGGTACTGAAGTTCTAGAAAGGATTTAATGGAGTATTCATCGGTTGACCAGCTTCAAAAATTACTGACCGAAGAGGTATTCCATTATGCTAAGGATGCGAAGAAGGCAGCTGGACGTGCCCTGGGCACATTTGTTGAAATAATCACATTCTACTACTTGAAGTCCTGGGGCCTTGAACGTTACATTGCCATTGAACGACCTTTACCCGAATACGCTAATGCTGACCTTACCCATAATGTCGAATACAGTCTTCACCCTGCTGCTAGTAAGAAGCTAATTGCATTTACGGATTACGACCTTCCTTTAACTGCCAAAAAGATAACTAACCATAAAAAACTGATGGCGCTAAACATCTCTAAAGACTCTATCAAAAAGTCAAAGGCACTGCTGTCAAAAGATCTAATCCTCCGAAACGCGTGTACGATTTGTGACCTCAACGATCATTTTTTGAATACCTATCTTGTAGATTACTCGAAATGCATAGCGCGTTGCGCAATTTTCACCCTACACCGAAAACCTTTTGCCATCTTTGAATGCAAGCGAGTGGACGTTGAAGAAGGAGTAAAAAAAGGGCCGCAGACTATTGAGAAAGCGAAACAAGGTGCGTATGTTGCCAGAGCCGTTTCGTCTTTGCAGAAAATGCGTTATGCCGACGGCAGACTAGGCGGTTTGATTGAAAAGAAAGACGGAACGTTTTGCCTTCAAGAATACCACTCCTTGCTCGCTAAGGTAATTGCATCCAACGATTCAGAGCTTCTAGCCGATTTCATTCTAACGATTGGGGTACTCAGCAATCACGGCAACTGGTTTACTTCCGAAAACCATAACAAAGAACTGAAAGTCCTGGCTCAGTCTTATGATTGGCTCTTATTCCTTACCGATGATGGGATTGCTCAATTCATTGATGATCTTCTACTGCATCCAAAGAAGAAGTTTTCTCCAGTACGCAACGCTTTCTTTGCAAGCTATACCGGAGAGAAAGGGGTCAATAGATTTACAAAAGTCAAGGTTGCTTTGTCTGCTGACGCTGCATTGCAGTCGTATTTCAAAATGCAATCGCAGACCATTGAGGGGTGGTTCAACGTTATTGCACCGGCTCAAAAAAATCTTGCCAGGCTCAGAAGTGAACTGAAAACCCTCAAAAATAAGAACTGGCAGGAGATTCATTCGTGACGGCAGGCCGGAAAATCAACTCATTTAGTCAAGACTGGGGAACACCACAGCAATATGTAGACGCCGTCAAACAGGTATTCGGAGGGGAAATTGACCTGGACCCATGCTCCAATGAATCCTCAATCGTCGGCGCAAAAACCGAATATCAACTTCCTGCCCATGATGGTCTTTATGAATCATGGGATTTCAAGCGCATATACGTCAACCCTCCTTATGGCGCTGACAGGAAAAGAAACTCAACGATAAAAGATTGGATCCGCAAGTGTGCAGAAACGCACAGGAAGTTCAAATCGGAAGTGCTTGCTTTAATTCCAGTAGCAACTAATACTTCGCATTGGAAGAACTTTATCTGGGGGCGAGCAACAGCGATATGTCTTCTCTACGACACCAGGCTTCGGTTCCTGGTCAACGGTATGAACGGAGGCAAAGGCGCTCCTATGGCTTGCGCTATGGTTTACTGGGGAATGAACTATAACACCTTTTTTAAGGTGTTTATTCAATTCGGAGCGGTTGTTGATATTCGTTCGCTTATTCAAAAACGAATTGGACACAAACATAACAAGATGATGCTGCCTATATGAAGGTTAGACCTGACGAGATTAGTGGGGGTAAGAATAAGATTTTGACGAATGATGATTCCTCAAAGATGTCATTCAGATTTTTTTAACTTCGGCTTGAGCGGACGAAAGTTCTCTCAAACCAGTAACAACTTAGGAGGCTAGATGCTTGAAATCCGCTTCCACGGTCGAGGCGGCCAGGGAACAGTGGTCGCCTCCAAGGTGCTTGCCTTTGCCGTAGCCAGGGAAGGACGCTTCGTTCAAACCTTCCCCGAATACGGCGTGGAGCGCCGGGGCGCACCGGTGGTCGCCTTCACCCGGATTGACGACCAACCTATCTACATACGCTCAAAGATATATACACCCGACCACCTCCTGGTGCTTGACCCGACCCTGATTGCCGCCGTAGACATTACCGAGGGTCTCAAACCCGGCGGCTGGATCATAATCAACAGCGATAAACCGGCCAAAGACTTCCCACAGTTCAAAGGCTTCAAGGTGGCCACTGTGGACGCATCATCCATCGCAGTCAAGTATAGAATCGGCTCAAAGGCCGCACCCATCGTCAACAGTTCCATACTGGGCGCTTTTGCAAAAATCACCGGCTTCGTGGGAATCGAGGCGGTGCGCGATGCAGTGCACGAGCTATCACCGGTAAAAAAGGACGAGAACGTCCAGGCATCCCAGGAAGCCTTTGACACAGCCATTTCAGAACAGGAGCAGTCATGAGCGAAGAAATCAAGTGGGAAAAAGAATCTGACATGCCGCTGATGGCAATGTCGCTGGGCAAGATGACTATCAACAAAACCGGGTCCTGGCGAAACCTAAGACCGGTGATTGATCTGGAGAAATGCATCAAGTGCGGCATCTGCTGGAAGTTCTGCCCCGACGTTTCGATTAAAATAGACGAAGAGGACTATCCGGTTGTGGTTCTTGAGTTCTGCAAAGGATGCGGAATCTGCGCGGTGGAGTGTCCCAAGGACGCCATCGAGATGGTAAAGGAGGACTGATGCAAAAGGTAATGATGGGCAACCATGCCCTGTCATGGGGCGCTCTGCTGTCAAGAGCCGAGGTGATTCCCGCCTACCCCATCACCCCCCAGACCGAGGTTGTGGAGCTTCTATCCAACATGTGCGCCGACGGTTCCCTGAAAGCTCAGTTCATCAAGGTGGAGAGCGAGCACTCGGCAATGGCCGCCGCTATGGGCGCGTCCGCTGCCGGAGCCAGGACGTTCACCGCCACTTCATCACAGGGACTGGCTCTGATGCACGAGGTGCTGCACTGGGCAACCGGCGCGAGATTGCCGATTGTTATGGGCAACATCAACCGCGCCATGGCCCCGCCCTGGACCATCTGGACAGAGCAAACCGACTCCATTGCACAGCGCGACACCGGCTGGATTCAGATATACACCTCATCCATCCAGGAAATCATGGACTCGGTTATCCAGGCATATAAAATCGCAGAACAGCTATATCTCCCCGTGATGGTGGTACTTGACAGCTTCGTGCTCTCGCACACCAACGAGAACTGCGACGTTCCCGATCAGGACAAGGTGGACGCCTACTTGCCCCGCTTTGAGAACGCCTACAAGCTGGATACCAACAAACCTGCCGCGTTCGGCGGACTCACCGGCCCTGACTGGTACTATGAACTGCGCTATAAGATTGAGCGCGACATCCAGA
>JAUVJT010000128.1 GCA_030592225.1 Candidatus Stahliibacteriota bacterium
GAGAAAAAAAATATTTGAGGTTTGTTGAATGACCTTGAATAATTCTTCCCGAATTATTCTTCGAATAAGCGGTTCTGAGACCTGTTGGAGTTCATCAGTATATAGAGTAATTTGTTGTGGTGGTGTATTCATGATGTCATCTCTCATATCTCTCTCGCCTTACGTCTTATTCAAGGAAGCCAGACAAGGTGGAAACAAGACTACGTGGCAACTCATAGTCATCACTGCCTGCTTCAAGGACAGTATCCATGCGTTCTTCAACGCCGGTTTCAAAAGCCAATACTGCACCGGCAAAAACCTTTATCTCAATGGGTCAACAGTAGACTTGACCCCATTTGTAGACTTGACCCCATTTACAGTATACAGTAGACTTGACCCCATTTCTGTCTAAAAAACAGAAACTTATAAACTAATGAGCGTCCCCCACTCGTAGACTTGACCCCATTTCTTGCACCTGGAGCGTTTTTCAGAGGGTTGTAAGCCATAAATGCTGAAACAAGTTCAGCGTTACTCCGGAATATGCAATCCTCAGGAAAGATACTCGACTGGAATCTTGTTACGATCGACCCCGTGACCCGCAAGAACGATCGAACCAGGCAACATCCATTCTCCATCGTAACGCAGTGCAATGGGACGCGTTTTGGTAGCCTGGGCTAAGTTTCGACGTACCATGTATTCCGCATCGGAATAAGCCGTCGAGGCTTGGACCGCCAAGATTTCTCGACCCGGCTCCAAATGGCGCATAACGCCACTAAAAAACTCCTCAGAAAATAGGTCGTCAAACTCAGGATCACCGGGATCGACAAAATCGAGGATGGCTATGCTGAATCGACGCTGGGGTGGCGCTTTGATAAACGCGCGCGCGTCCTCAACGAAAACCTTAAGACGCTGATCGTCAAATACATTTTCGTTCAGCTCTTTCATGGCTGGATACGTTGAAGAAAGCAAAACCACCTCCGGATCGATCTCAACCAGTGTAACCGACTCGATGTTAGGTAATTTAACCAAGTTACGCGCTGCGAGCCCATCTCCCCCTCCTAAAATGAGAGCATGTGCATTGGCCTGCTTAAGCATTTGGGCGGGAACGCTCGCAAGCGCGCGGTGATAATTTTCTTCATCCTCCCCTGACACAAACTGTATGGCGTCATCCAGATAAAGGGCAATCTCACCGTCTGTCAGTTCCGTAAGCTCAATCTTCTGATACAAAGACTGAGCGGTAAATAAGACAATCTCTGCTGGCATAGTATGCCTCCCAGTCCAATGGCAATGCGCTAAGATATATTTTTCTGCGTATAAAACATTTCCTCACGCCAATCCTTCGCTTTTAAAGAAATCACGTATTTCTTTCTCGTCTAAAAGCTGATTACGAATTTCGTCGATAGATTCAATCTCCTTAACTAAGATAGCGTACGCCCCGTTCTGATGGATGTCTTCTACAACCAAATTGATATCTTCAAACCCTACAAATTGCAGTTCGTCAATGGCAAGCCCATCGATATCTAATTGGACAATCTTCTGTTTGAAGTCCATGCTCTGGACGACCATTGAAGCGCTCTCTACAACCTGGCCTTGTTGCCTGGCGGTAACAAGCGCAGAGGCTACGATAATGCGGCGCATTTCCTCGTCTTGAAGATCATCGACGAAAAAGACGGCGTCAGCCACATATTCGCCTCTATTAGGCCATCCGCTGTCATGATAATCAAAATGCTCGGGCGCAATGATAAGCGCTGAAGCGTCTGCCGGGGTTTGAGAATAAAGCGTTGATCGTGACAAAAGCGCCCCATTCCTCAGCGGCCCCACAACACAAAATAAATCTTCAATGCCAAGGTAGTCTACAAAGTCCTCATCCCCAGCGGCAACAGTACCGGTCACCTGCGCAGTGCCGATTTCTTCGGCACTCGAGAGGATTTCTTGCCTTGCCGTTTTGCGGCTTCGAAACGGCAAGGCATACGACTGTAGCTCACCTTCCATTTTTCCTCCAGTCCGCAAAGCGAACATCAAGGTGATACCTATATATTGACTGTTCATCAGCGTTGACCTCGTTTACCACCGAATTTTTTTGGTTTCCATCCACGCTTCTTGCGCCTCTTGTCCTTCATACTCCCAGGCCTTCGTTTCTGGTGTTTGTCTTTCTTACTCTTGCGAGCCCCCTTCCTGTGCCCGACGGTGGGCTCTTCTTCTCCTCCAGCGCCGGCGCCCCCCTGATCCGCACCAGCAGTGTTCCCCATATTTCCATTATGCATCGTGACATCCAGGAAACGAACGACCCCCTTTCCTTCGAACTTGACGTCTACGCTCGCCACTGTCCATGTAAGCTTTCCTTTTGTCTTTGAGGAAACAATACCTCCGCCGGCCGTTCCAGCCTCGTCTCCGGTGCTCGTACTTAAGTTCGACGTTTTTAAGGCTACAGATTTGCCCTTAATCTTAACCTTTTTCGTTCCTTTGGCCAGATCGCTATCCTTAGCAATATTGGGATAAGGAATGGGTACCGGTCCACCCGGTGAGGGTGTTTTGCACACATCCGGCACGGGTGCTGTTTGAACCAAACCATCGCCCTTGTGGATGATCGTGCGCATGTTGGCATAGACCGAACTCATGCAAAGCTCTCCACTATACAAGCGCCTAAACGTCCCATGTCCGATGAACCATAGAGCAAAGCGCGCCGCGAGCCTCCGAATCGATCACGCAACTTTTTGAGCGCGTGTGAGGCCATAGCTAATTGGACCATGCCCGATACTGACCCGGCATCGCCAAGGCTCTCAGCAATCAAATCTGCACGTAATGGTTCAGGAAAGAGATATGGGTTGCGCAAATACGCCTTTGTGAACTCATGCTCCCAAAATGTCTCCCCTGTTTGGCACGAGAATAAGTGATCGACTCGTCGCTTCCCAGCAAGGGGGTGTTGGTAAAGTCGCTTAAACACATCGGCCAGCCCATGAGCAAGATTGGGTTCCTTCTGATGAAAATGATGCTGTTCATTGCCTCGTGTAACACCTAAAATTCGAAGTGGTTTTCCATTTCCAAATACTGCTTCTGACGGCACTTTTGAACTCAATGACAAAAGGGCAAAACCCGCTCCTTCGCCAGGAATCACACCATCAATGTTTCCGGCGCCCAGAGTCCGTCCAGTCTCCACTAAATGAACTAACGACTTAAGATCACACATTGAATCTATGCCGCCCAACAACACGATAGAACACCTCCGACTCTTCAGGAGCGTGAACGCCATCGACAGCCCCTCGAAAAAACCGGCCCTCCCACTCATGAGCCTCCCTGTAGGAAGAAAGTCCAATGGAGTATCGGGAACGGCTTCTTGAAGACTTGCTTCTATTTGATCAACGTCGAATGAACTACCGCTTTGCTCCTCCGACAAGGCCAGAAAAACCGGAATACGTTCATTTGCCGACATAACAACATGGTTTGCCAAGCATTCTTTTAACGCGGGAACCGCAAACGTTCTCATCCGCTCGGTTCGAGTTAAGGAAAATTCGAGTGCTGTCAACATCGAGGCACGCACAGGCTCGTGTTCATCGTCGAGAACCCGGCTCTCCGTAAACTGGTTAAGCCCTGCGGCCATTGCTGCGATGGTTGTAGGCCGTGTCAATCCTACGGGTGTACATAGGCCCATTGCCAAGACCGAAATCGTATCACTATTCGTTGATGTGCTGGCTAACCTCATGGCTCCCAAGGCTCCAACTCACGCACTTCGCAATATTGTATTTGGTGAAGCTGCCTGTGCGCTACGATACTTGCAC
Source organism: Candidatus Stahliibacteriota bacterium (assembly GCA_030592225.1). Lineage (GTDB taxonomy): Bacteria > Hydrothermota > Tepidihabitantia > B3-TA06 > B3-TA06 > B3-TA06. The sequence goes on from JAUVJT010000128.1 coordinate 3,756, forward strand.
GCCAGATGAGTACCACCGTACCCAGGTCCGGTTCCAAGAGCACGGTATCCAAGATCAACCGTTTTCGCTCAACGCGGTCCTTTAACTCGCACTCTACGAGAAATCGTCGTTTGGGGAGTAAAAACGAGATATCGCCTTTTTCGGAAACGCCCTCTATGACCACCGGCTCACCGCCTTCCATGTGTGGTGATATAAAGAGTCCTGATGCCGCTGCGCTAAAGAAACGAAGGTCAAAATCAACAGGCCATAGCGGTGCTCTTTCTTGCAGCCAGGTATCGTCGTATGTCCCACCAAAGGCAAGCCGTGGTTGCCACCCACGACAGATAGCACCAAACCCGGCTGGAGCAGGCCGATCTTTTACGTGTTTTATCCTGTTTTTCGGATCTTCGAGATTAGGCAGGGGCTGCCCTAATGCCTCTTTCGCTGATGTATAAAAACCCGTACCTATCGGGTTTCTTGACTCCCAAGCTTTTAGAACATCCTCCTTCATCGCGACCCCACCAAAGCTGCGCTCGAAAAACAGAGGCATCGTCACAAATGGTTTTGGCAAAGATGGACGAAGAACCAGCCCATTCCAACGCCATTTTCGATCTCCCAGCACCAAGGCCTCTTTCTGGCACGGACCGACACGGAGCCTAACGAGCATTTTTTTGACCGGCTTCCCACCAAGTGCCTGTGCATGCCCGTTAAGATAAATATCGGTGCCCGGCCGATAGTATACCCCTTGCCCTTCATACCGTAAACTTGAAAAACCAGGTTCGCCCCAATAAACATCCTCCAGGATGGGAGGATTTTGCTCCTTACTGGGGCGCAAAGGTTCACGAGAAAACCGACCTGGCACTGGAAACTCAAAACGCCCCATCACGCACACCACAAGGACATCCGCACCTTCCTTCGTAACGGCATGCAGATTCATTGCCCCAAAGGGGGTAAGATTCTCCAACGAAGCCATAGTCTTGTTATCTATAGTGGTTTTCCTAATATGTCTGATCAATTGATCTGGACCGACCCGCCTTTGATGCAGTTAACACCTGTCGAACGGCTAACCAGGTAGGCACCTCGGACAATAATCTTTCCCGCTCTCGTGAGAGTGATACTCGCCTCTCCACAACGAAGGACAATCTCTTTATCAGCCGTAAAAATTATTTTTTCACCATCAACTTCCAATTCGGTGCGAGATTTTTTTTTTGTTTCGGGACCCACAGCTATGTTTGGTTGCAATAATCCAAGGATGATCGGTCGACCTGGGTCCGAGTTTTCAAACTGGAGCACCAAGCCCCTCCCCTTGTCATCTCCGCTCAGCGACACTATCGAATGCGCTGGTAAGGTGTGACAATAGGGGTTTCCTGGGTAAGCCACTAACGGTTGGCCCAAGTCATTAAAGCTCATCAAGCTCCCGATAACTATGCTATCTATTTTCTGATAAGACCGTTCAGGAACAATTTTGAGTTGATTCCCCTTTAGTTGTGTTTGGGGTATCGCCGAGTCTTCGTTGATGGGCAATAACTTTGCGCCAAAGCCGACTTGTCCAACCATCTCTTCTGTTTTTAGCTTCATATTGCCATCCCAAAAGGCTTATTCGTTGAAGGCCTTTTATGTTGATATTTTGATTGTTAATTTATTATGAGGAGTTAAGTACATAAAAAATTTAAATAAATATCAAATTTTAGTTTTCTTTGATAGTACTGCCTTTGAGAGTCATAGTGCCACCGGCTTTTGCGTTAATTTTTCCTGATCCTTTGACTGTGATATTGGTTCCCTTGATCAAAATATCTCCCCCACTCTTCAAGACAATAGAGGCCCCTCCGCATTTCAATACGATTTGTGAAGAGGCATCAATCATAACCTTGGCTTTACTCGATGCGCTTATGTTACCGCCTGCACCTAAGCTGATTTTTCCCCCCGCCGTATTCGAAATATTACCGCCTGCTTTTTCTGAAATATTGCTACTGGCATTCAAAGATTTGCTTGCGCCCACATTTTCGCTGCTGACACCGCCAACACCCACTATTTTAGCGCCACCAATCTCCTCAGCCTTGGCCGCTCCAACGGTCTCGTTCATCGCAGCCCCAACACTCACCTGGTACGCCGCCCCGACGGTCAGTGCTTTGGCAATAGAGATCGTTTCAGTCTTGTTAGACCCGACCTTAACGCTCTGATTCGCACCAACAGTAATATCCTGATTGGCCCCAATCTTGACCGTCTGGTTGGCGCCGATTGTCTCGCTCTGATCCGCCCCAATTTTGATCGTCTGGTTACTCCCTATAGTTTCAGAGTCATCTACGTCTATTGTGCTCGTTCGGTTGTTATGGACTGTCAGTGTCTGATCGTTTTCGATGGTCGATTCCATGTCGTACTGGCCGTGGACGATGATCATCTCCTTGCCTGCGGTGTCATTGAGAGAAAACTCATTGTAGC
>JAUVJT010000200.1 GCA_030592225.1 Candidatus Stahliibacteriota bacterium
TAATCAGTGACGAGGATATCAGGTTGATAGAGTCAAGGCTTAATAACAGACCCAGGAAGTGCCTGGGCTTCAAAACACCCCTCGAAGTCGCTAACCTTAGTGTTGCACTTCAACGTTGAATGTAGGATTAGAGTTTCAACATCAAATTCTTCTTTTCCTTTATCTCCTTCTCTGAATAAATTCAGCCATGTCTGTTGAATTTCCCTTAGAGAATATTTAATTAAATATTTCATTTTAACTTTATCAATCTCTCTTTCTATTTTTCTGAGGTTATCCTCGAAATCTCTTCCTAATGGATCATCGGGCGGAAATCTTTTAAGGTACAAGGTTGCATCACTTTTATTTTTATATAGTTCGCTTAGATGTACTTCCCCAATATCTTTCTCAAACCCCATAACCATCTGTTTCATCGTTGGAATCTCAAACGGTGCCGAAAACCCCGCGCCCAGGAAGTAGACTATGTCGGTTTTTCGTTTGCTTGCGCCCATGGTTCTACAGTATTGAGCTTTTATGAAATGTCAAGAAAACCTGTTCGCAATAACACGGTCATTGCACTCCATAATCCTGCACGTTGACAGAACCCATCCCTTCCATATTATTCATCTGTGGAAATGAACAGGTACGAAGAATACATCAAGCGAGCCAGGCGCATGAGAGCCAAGGCGACATGAGCGATTTCGATCCGAAGCAATATTGGGAAACCAGACTGGAAGACAAGTGGGGGATCCACGGTGTCGGCTCCCTCGGATTGGGTCGGCATTACAATAAGTGGCTTTACAGTATCCGAAAAAGGATATTCTTCCGCCACCTTAGATCCTTATTTAATGATTGGAGCAGGATTGACGTCCTGGATATCGGATCCGGCACCGGATATTATGTGGATCTTTGGAGATCGCTTGGAGCCCGTTCGGTAACGGCAACGGATATTACCGCGATTGCCAGCAGGAAATTACGGGAGAAGTTCCCGGATATGGAATGCTATCAATTAGACATAGGCGGCAATCTACCCGAAAAGTTCGTGAATAAGCAATACGGCGTAATTTCAGCATTCGATATGCTGTTCCATATAGTCGATGATGATCGCTACCAGCGAGCGCTTGGAAATATCTTCCAGATGTTGCGTCCAGGGGGATTCTTCATTTTTTCAGATCATTTTATTCACGGAGAGACTATCCGAGCACAACATGAAGTTATCAGATCAATAAGTGACATCGAAACTGTTGTGAAGAATACGGGCTTCAAAGTAAAGCTGCGAACACCGATGTCTGTCATCATGAACAATCCGTTTGATTCCAAGAACATCCTACTTAAGATAACCTGGCGAATGACAGCGTCGCTTGTCCGAAGGCTTCCTCGTTTGGGTTCTCCATTGGGCGCACTACTATATCCGTTCGAGTTGATACTAATATCTTGCTTAAAAGAAGGCCCCTCAACGGAGTTAATGGTTTGTCAAAAATGAAGGCAAAATCTCGCGCCATTTAATGTCTAACAAAAAAAGAACCTTCACGGTTGACATCCAAAGCAAGACTTTATAATGTATGGAAATAAAGAGATTCGATAAATACGTAAACCGAGCCAAAAGGATGGGAGCAACCGACGCAAAGGTTATCCCTGCGGACACGGTGGTGGTTGCCCAATGGGTGCGTGAAAAGTGCCAGTTCGGATGCAGAGCTTACGGAAAGAATCTAACCTGCCCGCCTCACTCCCCTACCCCGGAGGAGACAAAGAGGGTGCTTGGAAGCTACCGATACGCGCTGCTGGTACACGGAGGTGAAAACACGCCCATAAACAAGATAGTGCTGAGGCTGGAGAGGAGGATGTTCCTGGACGGTTTCCAAAAGGCGTTCGGCATGGGCGCCGGTCCCTGTTTTTTGTGTGAAGAGTGTATCGAGCCGTGCAAATACCCTGATGAGGCGCGTCCCTCGATGGAGGCGTGCGGCATAGACGTGTTTTCCACGGTCAAGGCGCACGGGTTTCCCATCGAGGTTCTCAAGGACGAGAACTGTAAACCCAACTACTACGGGCTGGTTTTGATTGAGTAAGATGATACAGATCATGGATTAACCCAAGGAGGATTTATGGGCGTTCCTGTATATCAGGTGGATTCTTTTACAGAAGAGGCTTTCCTGGGCAACCCGGCAGGGGTATGCGTACTCGATAAAGCCGCGGATGAAACATGGATGCAGAACGTTGCTATGGAGATGAATTTGTCGGAGACCGCTTTCCTGTACAAGGTTGAGGAAGGGGAGGGGGGCGAGGAGGGCTACGATCTGCGATGGTTTACCCCTGCGGTTGAGGTCGAGATGTGCGGCCACGCCACCCTGGCATCGGCACACATTCTGTGGACAGAGGGGTATGAGCCGAAAGATACCGAGTTGTGTTTCCACACCTTAAGTGGAATACTCAAAGCCCGCAAGCAGGGTGAATGGATTGAGCTTGATTTCCCGCAGCAACCTGAGACCCGGGTAGACGCTCCGCCGGGGCTGCTGGAAGCCTTGAGGATTGAACCTGTGCACATAGGCAAGAACAAGTTCGACTACTTCGTGGAAGTGGAGTCGGAAAAGATAGTAAGGAACCTGAGACCAAATATCGCAATGCTCAAAGAGTTCAAAGTCAGGGGAGTGATTGTCACTGCCCGTTCGGATTCTGGTGAGTACGACTTCGTATCCCGATTCTTTGCTCCGGGCGCAGGGATAGACGAGGACCCGGTAACCGGCTCGGCCCACTGCTGCCTGGCTCCTTATTGGAGTAAAAAGCTGGGAACCGACGAGATGGTGGGGTTCCAGGCCTCGGCACGTGGGGGAACAGTAAAAGTCAAGTTGGCAGGAAACCGGGTGCTGCTCGGCGGAAAGGCGGTAACAGTATTCAAGGGGGAGTTAAAAGTCTAACTGAAAGACATCGATTTGTCAGGTAGAGAAAGCCAACCTTCAGGTTGGCTTTTTTCTACTTCTGTTCCGCGATCTCCTATTCTGACGGATCAAAGGAACATTCATTGCCATGCTCCCCAAACGGAAGCGTCCTATCCGTTGGGGGCTGTTAGTTAGTCCTCAAACAGCAGGTCGGGGTGGATATTGTAGCCCCATATCTCCCATTCGTCGTCTTTCTGCATCAACTCGTAGCGCAGCCCCATCCTGTCTCCGCCACGCAGGGTAACCGTGCCTTCTATTTCAGCGGTGCCTTTTGTACCTGATATGTTTATCGAGCTAAGCTTGAAAGACCTTACCGGTACCCGCTCCATCTGATCGGCAAAATCACCAATGGGGATTGCTTCTTTAAGTTCCCTGGCAAAGTAGGAGTAGGCCTCGACCACGTCTTCATCCGACCACGCGTCCAGATGATCCTTAACTACCTGTTTGGGCGCATTGAACGCTCCACAGCAGGAAAGCGTAAACGCCGCCAGAAGTATGATTGTGATAACGGGAACAATCTTTTTGCTCATTTGACCTCCTTTGATTTTTGTTACAATAAGGAAATTACGAGGAAAGTCAAGGTCATTTACAGCTTCTTGTGCATCAGAGCATGGAGAATATCCTCTGATGTCCTTCACTTAATGGATTTTTTGAGTTCTTCAACCAGACGGGCAACGAACTCCGCTTGCAGTTTGGGGCGTTCCTTTAACAACTCAAGCAACTCCTCGAACACAAGCGTAGGGTCGGGCTTGTGCTCTGGCGAGCGTGTGAACCCCAGCAATTCCGCAGGCGATGTCTTAAGGGCAGTCGCAAGATGATAGATTGTGGTTATGCTGGGGGTTGTCAGAGCGCGTTCTATTTTGCTTATATGTTTGAACGTAAGTTCAGCCTCCTGCGCCAACTTCTCCTGA
>JAUVJT010000137.1 GCA_030592225.1 Candidatus Stahliibacteriota bacterium
AGGGTGGAGTTAGATAATGGTTTCAAGGTACTGGTGCATCTTTCGGGCAAGATGCGGATGCACTACATTAAGATTCTTCCCGGAGACCGGGTGCTGGTGGAGCTTTCTCCATACGATCTTACCCGGGGCCGGATTGTTTACAGGTTTAAGTAAAGGTTAAGAGAACGTTGCAAGGAGTTAGTTGAATGAAAGTTAAAGCCTCGATAAAAAAAAGGTGTATGCACTGCAAGATTGTCAAACGCCATGGAAAGGTATTTGTGATTTGCAAGCGTAACCCCAAGCATAAACAGAGGCAAGGTTAGGAGGGCCGATGGCACGAATTTCTGGCGTAGATCTGCCTTCCAATAAGGCTATTGAATATGCGTTGCCCGACATTTATGGAATCGGGCTGGTAACTTCCAGAAAGATTCTTGGAAAAACGGGAATCAATCCCGGCAAAAAAGTCAAGGATCTGGATGAGAAGGAATTGGCTCTCATCAGACGGGAGATAGAAGACCATCATAAGATTGAGGGTGGTCTTCGCGCGGAGATATCCGCCGATATCAAACGCCTTGTGGAAATAAACTGCTATAGGGGTGTTCGTCACAAAATGGGTTTGCCTGTCCGCGGGCAGCGGACGCATACCAACGCTCGTACCCGCAAAGGTCCCAAGAAGACAAGCGGTGCGATTAAGAAGAAGAAAGCCTAGGAGGATCGTTGGCTAGAAAGAGAGTTCGTCGCAAGAAGAGGAGATTTCCCGAGGCGGGGATCGTTAAGATTTTTGCAACCTTTAACAATACGATAGTTTCAATAGGCGATCTTGAGGGCAACGTTCTCGTTTGGACTTCGGGTGGACGTATAGGTTTCAAGGGATCTAAGAAAGGCACTCCTTTTGCCGCCCAGCAGGCCACAGAAGCCGCGGCACGTGATGCCGCTTCCCAGGGACTGAAAAAGGTCAAGGTTTACGTGAAAGGCCCGGGACCGGGTCGTGAGGCCGCTATTCGTTCCCTGCAGAACGCAGGACTGCAAATAACCAGGATCGTTGATACCACCCCCATACCTCATAACGGTTGCAGGCCGCCTAAGCAGCGCAGGATTTAGGAGAGACCATGGCTCGAGATTTATCACCCGTTTGTAAGAAGTGTCGCCGTGAGGGCGAGAAGCTTTTTCTTAAAGGTGAGCGTTGTCTATCTGATAAGTGCGCTCTTTCTCGCCGCGGCGCCAAGGAGCGCTCCCGTTACAGCAGACGCGCCTCCGCGTATTCCTTGCAGCTCAAGGAAAAGCAAAAGCTGCGTCTGATGTACGGGATGTTCGAGGGGCAGTTCCGCCGGTTTTTCAAGATGGCGGCGAAGCGTGGCAATCCGGCCATTGGACTTCTTTTGCTTCTTGAACGCAGATTAGACAATGTTGTTTACCGGATCGGTTGGGCTCAGAGTCGTTCCAAGGCCAGGCAGCTGGTTTGCCATGGGCATATTGCCATTGGCGGGCACAAGGTGGATATTCCTTCTTATCTTGTGAAGGCTGCAGATGATATTGGACTGCGCAAGCCGGATGCAGCTTCTGCTCAGGAGTTGGCGGAGCTTGTTGATACCACCAGATTGGTTTCCTGGCTTTCTGCTGATAACAGTGGAAAGAAAGCGCAGATTACGCGTTTGCCTGCAGCTGAGGACGTGGCCGAGATACCGATTAATACCCAGCTCGTAGTTGAGCTTTACTCCAAGTAATGGAGGGTTAGTGTCTGAGCGAACTAGATTTATCAAAATTGCCGATGCAGTTGCGGTAGACCGGGAAACGCTTACCGACTCTTTTGGTCGGTTTACGTTCGGTCCCCTGGCCAGAGGTTGGGGATGGACCATGGGAACGGTTCTGCGTCGTGCCATGCTTTCTTCGGTTGAAGGCGCGGCGAGTACGCAACTGCGGATCGATGGAGTTATCCATGAGTTTTCCAGTATAGATGGCGTACTGGAAGACGTTCCGTTAATGGTTCTTAACATCAAGAAACTGCGATTTAAACTTGAAGGCGCTGATTTTGAATACGCTCGTCTGCACGCGACTGAGCCTCGGGAGTACACTGGAGCGGATCTTGAGCTAGGCGCGAACTTGAAACTGGTAAATACCGACCTCTCCGTTCTTACCCTTAGCGCAAAGGATCGTCCTCTTCATTTGGAGATAAAGGTCGAACGTGGACGAGGTTATGAAAGCCAGGAATCGGTAAAGAAGCGTTCACCTGCTGAAAGTTCGGGAACCATTTTCCTAGACGCCTTTTATTCCCCTGTTCGTCAGGTCAAGATTGACGTTTCCAATGTACGCTTCGGAGATCGTACCGATTATGAACAAGTTGTATTCGAGATCGATACCGACGGCAGTATTAGTCCGGAGGAAACACTTGCCCACACTGCCCAGCTTCTCAGGAGTCACGTGGATTCTCTTTTCCGTGTCGTAGATCCCCAGGCCAGTTCCGCAGAATCGGCAGAAGCGGAGGGTTCCGCCTGGAACGAGATGCTCGTGGAATCCCTGGAAGTACCGAATACGGTCAAGAAAGCGCTGGCTGATCACGCTGTAAAAACAGTGGCTGAATTGATTAAGCATACGGAAGAAGAAATCAAGGCATGGGGCGACATTAAACCGCGTTCCTTCTCAACCTTGCGTTCGCGACTGGAATCTCTGGGAGCTAAATTTTCCACAGGAGAAAGTGCTGCCGAGGAGGAAATGAAAGAAGAGGCAAAGAAAGATGAGGCATAGGAAAGATCTTGCAAAACTAGGGCGTCCGAGCGCCCATCGGAAGGCATTGGTTGGCTCGCTGGTGCGTTCATTGTTTCTTTACGATAGCATTAAGACTACATTAACCAAGGCAAAGGCGGCGCAAAGATTAGCCGAGAGGCTGGTTAGCCGGAGCCGGCGGGATGATTTAGCTGCGCGGCGTTACGTTAATACGTATCTTAACGATCATAAGCTGGTAGCCCATCTCTTTAAGGAAATATCTCCTCGTTTCGAAGATCGTAATAGTGGATTCACGCGGATATTCATACTGGGAACCCGTCAGGGAGACGGTGCGCAGATGGCTGTACTTGAAATGACGGTTAAGGGCGAAGCTAAGAAAACCAAGAAAGTCAAATCTACATCAAAATCCCAGGCAAAGGAATCTGACAAGTCCAAGACTAAAACGAAGGCTAAAGCGAAAGAAAAGACGAAGGATAAATCCCCCGGGAAGGAATCTAAGAAAGAAGCGTCCGCCAGAAAGCAAGCAAGTAAGCCTTCTAAACCTGTTGCTGTCAAGAAGAAGGGAACCCCTAAACAGAAGTCTAAATAAGTGCTTCGAGTTTTTCTTCAAGCCAAGCTTTACCCGGTCAGGGTTACCGAGACCGAACTTGAATACGACGGCAGCCTGGGGTTGAGCAGGACATTGATTGAGGAGGCGGGTTTATCCCCTGGTCAGATAGTATTGGTTGTTAATCTCGCCAACGGTGAGCGGTTCGAAACCTACCTTATTGAGCGGGAAGAAGGAGTTTGTTCGTTAAACGGCGGTACGGCGCGACTGGGCATGATTGGCGACAATCTCATCGTCATGGCGTTCGTCTACCTTGATCCTGGGGAAACCGTTACTCCCCGAGTCGTCAAAGTGGATCCTGAAAACGTCCCAACGGGGCAGACGTGACCGTAATCATCCTGGCCGCTGGCAAGGGGAAGCGGATGAACAAATCCATCCCCAAGGTTATGGCTCCTTTGCTGGGGCGTCCCATGATTTCTCACATCCTGGGAACGGCTCAGCGATTCTCACCCGAACATATTTTGATAGTGGTAAGCTCCACCGGTCATGAGAAAATCCACCAGGAGCTTGGTGATGAAGGGATCACCTACATCGTTCAGCCCGAAGCCCTGGGAACGGCCGATGCCGTTAGACTCTGCCGGGACAGTGTAGGGACGCGCAGGATTATGGTACTCTGCGGGGACGTGCCCCTGATTCGCTCCGAAACCCTGTCCGATATGATAGCGCTTCATCAATCCAGCGGTGCAGCCGCTACTTTGCTTTCCACCGAGGTGTTCGATCCGTCAGGGTACGGACGTATCGTTCGTAACGGTGACGGAACCGTATGTAAAATCGTCGAAGATAAAGATGCGTCATCGGATGAACGCAAAATTCGGGAAATCAATTCGGGTTCATACATTTTTGAATCGAATCTGTTGTTTGACTTGCTCGAACGAGTCGAACCCAGTCCGGCTACCGGTGAATACTATCTAACCGACGTTGTGGCGATGATTGTTGAGGGGGGGATGCGTGTTGAAGCCCTTAAAATTGACGATAACAGTGAACTTATGGGGGTTAACGATTCGGCAGCCCTGAAGCGTGTGGAGGATATCTTTCGCAGACGTCTGTTGTCAGGATGGCGGCATGCGGGTGTGAGTATCGAGCATCCTCATATGATTGTGGCTGATAGCGAGGTTGAACTGGCAGCGGGCGCTCACGTGAGCGGCAGAGCCATATTGAGGGGGGCTACACGTATAGGTCCTGGATCGCATGTCGGGCCTTCCGTTGCGTTGGAAGATACAGTGGTAGAAGGTAATAGCTGCATAAAGGGGACGAGATCAAAAAGTTCATCCTCGTAGTCCTCGTGATTCTTGTGGCAGGTGCGTTGGCTTCCATTACCTACTATCTCGTTACCAGGGGGAACAGGGGGGAAGAAAGACCGATTCCCCAAGGTTCGGTTCGTGTGGAAATTCTTAACGGCTGCGGCCAGGCAGGGGTTGCCAGACGTGCCAAGGCGTATCTTCGTGACGAGGGTTACGACATTTTGTCTATAGGCGATGCCAGGGGGCTTTTTGCCGAAACAATAATCGTAGAACGTCTCAGTCCTGCCAACGTAAACGCTCGATCGCTTGCCCGTACACTCAGACTCAACGAAAAATCGGTCACACAATCACTTGATTCCCTTTCACCGGTTTGGGTTACACTCATTATTGGACAAGATTACAAACACTATCTGCCTGATACAGTGGAGACCATTCAATGAAACTGAGCGGCGCCTTTGTTAAAAAGATTGCAAGACTTCTTATTGATAAAAAGGCGCAGGCGGTGCGTATTCTTGACGTTCGCAAACTTTCCTCGGTCACCGAATTTTTCGTCTTCGCCACGGCTTCATCGAGTGTCCACAACCGTGCACTTGCCGAGGAACTCAGGTTGAAGACTAAGACAGACTGGAAGTTGCACCATGTCGAGGGGGTAGAAGGAGGTGACTGGATTCTTTTAGATTTCATCGAGGTTATAGTACATATTTTCCTTCATGAAACACGTTCGTTCTATGAACTTGAACAATTGTGGGGTGATGAAATGGAGGTTAAGTTCACTCAAAAGACTTGACATCCGTCAAAATAGTTTTATGGTAGTACGGTAGATTATAAAAGGAGGTTCGGTGAATCTCTACAGTTTGATTAAGCCGGAGTGTATACAGTTAAACGTTTCGGCAAAAAAGAAAAAAGACGTATTGCGAGAACTCGTTTGTTGCATTCGCAAAGACAAGGATTCGGAACTTCTCGTCTCCACCCTTCTGAAACGAGAAGAACTGGGCTCTACAGGAATCGGTAAGGGCGTTGCTATTCCGCACGGCCGTTCGCTTGTTGCCGATAAGTTGGAAATCGTGGTGGGGCGTTCCGACGCCGGGGTGGCGTTTGACGCCATAGACAAGAAGCCGGTGCACCTTTTCTTTCTCATAGTGGCTCCACCACAAGATCCGGGCAATCAATACCTTATAACCCTGGGCAGGGTTGCGGTAATTTGCCAGGAACTTCTTAAACGCAAACGCTACG
>JAUVJT010000016.1 GCA_030592225.1 Candidatus Stahliibacteriota bacterium
AAGCTGCCGTTCGTGATACATTGCAGGGATGCGATGGATGAGTGCCTGCCCATTGTGGAAGGGCGGGGTTATTACTGGGGCGTATTCCATTCTGCGGCTGCGGACGCGAGCGAAGCAAAACGGATTGCGGAGATGGGGTTCTATTTGGGGATAAACGGCACGATTACCTACAACGGAACGCGGACGAAATGTTGGCTGCCCGAGGTATCGAAGAATTTGCTGTTGATTGAGACCGATTGCCCGAACCTGACCCCTGTCCCCCATCGCAGAGAACGCAACGAACCTGCCTATGTTCGATACGTGTGCGAGGCAGTGGCGGACGTGTTGGGAACGTCGTCAGAAGAGATTGCACAGCTAACGGAAAGTAATGGGAAGAGGCTGTTTAGTGGATAGGAAAGATACTGGGGTCCCCACGGATGCGCAAAGTGGATTCGTGGGGCGGAAAATAAGACACGTTCACCCCAAGAAGAGGCTGGGCCAGCACTTTTTGAGACGCAAGGAGATAGCGCAGGAAATTGTGGACGCGCTGGGGATCAGAAAGGAAGACACGGTGGTCGAGGTGGGCGCAGGCACCGGGGAGTTGACCCGGTTGATTGTAGAGCAGGCGGGCAGGGTAATTGCCGTGGAGGTGGACGAAGCGTGCTTCCCCACACTTCAGGTTCTTGCTGATCTCAACGATCACCTTGAGCTTTTCCTTGAGGACGTGAGGAAACTTGATCTATCGAAATATAGATGTGTTACGGGTGTTTTGGGCAATCTGCCCTATCACCTGTCCGGCGAGATTTTGTTCTGGCTGCTGGGACAGAGGGAACATTGGTCAAAAGCGGTGCTGACCGTGCAGGCGGAGTTCGCGGAAAGGTTGACTGCAGAGGTCGGCTCGCACGATTACTCGGCGCTCTCGGTGGTATCCCAGACATTCGTAAGCACCGAAAAGTTATTTGACATCCCGGCCGATGCCTTTGTGCCGCGGCCCAGGGTACGCTCGAGCACTGTTCGGATTAAGCCGCTGGGCAAGGTTAAGCTGCCGGTTGCCGAGGATGAGTTCATAAAGTTCGTTCGCTCATGCTTCACCCATCGCCGCAAGACGCTGGTCAACAACTTGAAGATGATGGGCATAGACTCACCTGTAGACTTATTGAATAAACTGGGGTGCAACATCAGGGTACGCCCCCAAAACCTTTCGTCCCATGATTACGTTAAGCTTGTTGCAGCTGTTGGTTAGCGCATTCGGTGCTGATACGATGATGTTCTATACCTCAGGGTATAACACCGTTCTCAGCCGAGGTATATGGGGAAGCGTCTATCTGGAACGAGTGCTTTCAGATGAGTTTTTACTAACACTGAACGAATGGCATTCGGTAAGCTGGGATTCACTGTCAAAAAACCTGTATCGCAGCGCCAGCAATAATGTCGGCGTAATCTACACTCCAGCCCGGTGGCTTACTCTGGAAAGCGGTCTCATTGGTTCTCGCTACCTGACCGAGAAAGCGGACGGCGCTCAAAGCTACACCACCTACTCGTCGCAGGGATTTATGAAAGCGACAACGACGACAGATTTGCTGTACTCTTACTATCACATGAAATACGGCAAGGAACGCTCTGCCACGTCAGTACCTGACGGCAAATGGTCAACAGATGAGATAAACAAAGGGGATGCAATCGTTAAGCTGCGCATAAAGCCATGCACCCTGGGCGTTTATCATCATCTGAACCGCCACAGCACCTGGACCGACGGCGGCGACACCCTTGAAATGACCATCTCCCGCATACCTTTTCTTAAAGGCCATCTGTTGAGCGGAGCCGAGTTCGGACGACGGCGCGCCACAGGTTCCTCAGATTATCTGGAACTGGGCTCCAAATTCTGGGTGAAAGATACCTTTAGAATCACCCCGAACGCAGGAATTTCTCTAGACGGCTCTTACCTGTGGGATACCCTTACAAACAATCTGAGCGAAAACTACACCTACAGCGAGCAAGATCTCGACCTGAGTGCACGGTTAAGTTACGCTCCGTTTGAAAGAACCAGTGTTCAACTCGAATTCGCCAATGAAAAAAGCCTGCATGACCAGGTCGACAATTACTACGATGAAGAATCGTTTGAGCACTCATTTGCAGGCAAAATCTCACACAGTTTTTACCGACGTCCGGAACAAGCCAAAAGCCTGTGGAACAGGAACGTAAACATGGTATCGCCCGGTTCGATATATTTCTCGCACAGCCTGTCGCTTGAACGCGTCTCGACCCCCGATTCGCTCAATGCCCTTGACCGGGACGTCTTTACTGAACGAACCAGTTTATCAACAACGTTCCGACCTAGCGGTCATTGTTACACGTACTTCACGCTGAGTCATTACATACAGCGCACCCATTATACAGACACGTTAAATACCAGTTATGCCGCAAGTTCGCATGAACGCAAATCCAGCTATGCAAGCTGGACCGTTGATATCGAATTCCCCGGCTACGTCGATATCTGGAACCTGGCAAATCTGTCTTTTGACTGGGTAGAGTACTACAACGATTCGACCTCCAACAGAGCCGACAGAATCTGGCGTGACGAAATCGCAATCACCCTGTTTCCGGAAGCTGTATTTCAACCCGGCGCTCAGATAAACTGGGAACGCTACGAAAACTGGCGCATGACCTCAGGGGAGCTGACGCGTACCGGTCTGGAGGACGTAGTTGAGCAAACCTACAGCCTTTCCTTTGTGCGAAACCGCAAGGAAGAAACTCCCAAATACTACTGGCAGCCCTACCAGGAGCGGGAGTGGCTGCAAATCACAGGATTTGCAGGTATAAGTATGAAAATTACGCCTGTCGAAACCCAAAGCTTCTGGCAGGAAAGCCGGTTTGCGGGAATAGAGAGTTATATCCGCCCATGGCCCTATCTTTCGATAAACGGCAGGATAAAATTCACAAGGAGTAATTATGAAGCGCCTTTTGAGGCATCTTGCTTTATCAGCAGCTCTTTTTAGCCTGCTGGCAGGATGCGATCTTTTCAACCCCGATGATTACGCCCAGGATCTCACTCCGGTGGATTCTATGACGGTGTTCCATAACTTAATCAACGCATACAACACCCTCGACTACGAAGCCTTTCTGCTGTGCCTGGACTTGACCACCTTCCGGTTCATTCATAAAGATACCACCCAGGGGGAATATTATGAACCCTGGGGATACGATGAGGAAACCGACCTCACTTTCCTTTTGTTTGAGGAGGCAAAAAAACACAGACAGATTCCTCAATTAACCCTTCGGGTTGACACCACCGAGTTCACCTCTACCTCCGACTCCGCTTTCCTGCGGGCAAACTACATACTGATAACCCCGCTGGAAGGATACGATACCCTGGGCGGTGGTTTCGAGCTGGAGCTAATCAAGCGCGGAAACTACTGGTACGTATCGACCTGGAAGGACGTGGAAGGCGATTCTATAATCATAAAGCACGATCCGATTGAAGATACCATCACGGGTGAAATAGATTCACTGGACGTCATCTATCCTTACCCATCCGACTCAACCTGGGGTGATCTGAAGGTGCACTTCAGGATGGAATCCGGTTAGTGTTAACAGGGGGTATTATTGCGCCAGAATAGCCGATATCTCGCCGGCAGCCTTACGCATATCTATGAGAATCAATCCCAGGTTGGCGCCGCGACGGCTGATGCCCACGAGATATGAAGACGCTCCACTTCTCATGATCAGGATGTACCCCCCGGGAGCACGGATATGCACCTCTGTGGGATCCCCCTTATCAAGTTCCTCAGCGGTACGGCGGGTTACCGTGGCTGCAGCGGCGCATACCGCAGAAAGCCGTTCATCGTCAAGATTCTCGGCAAGCGAAGAGGCAATAACCAGGCCCTCGCTGGTAGCTGCCGCTACCCCCTCGATGTCAGGATCAATTATCCTTACCCGCTCAAGAATCTCGTGTATCTTTTCCGTCCTGGAAAGGGGCATCGCTTCCTCCTTTAGTCCGTGTGATGAAATTGCGCGACATCATCACCGTAATTATGACACAAAACCGGCTAAATGTCAAGAGTTCAGGAGGTAGAATGACAATTACCAAAAAAAGCGTGGTTGAAGAGGTCATAGGCAAATATCCTGCAACGGTGGATGTTTTTATACGCTTCGGGATGCCGTGCTTTGTGTGCGGTGAACCTGCCTGGGGAACCGTGGGCGAGAACGTGGAGCGCCACAAGGTCAAAGACCCTGAGAAACTGCTCGAGGCGTTGAACGAGGTCGCAGCGGACTCCGAAGAAAAGTAACAACACACCCCGGTCACTGCAAGAAACACAACAAAGCACACGAAGGGACGACTATTCTACAAATAGAATTACGACTGTGGAGCACCGAGGGCGAACGCAGGGAACGCCGCAGGATTACGCTTGCCGATAATCTCATAGCATTTTACAAAAAAATCTCCAGGATAACCCTGAGGTATCGATAAGGTTCCCGTATGAAATGAGGTTGTTTCGATTTCGTCTCCCGAAATCTCGCAATGACGCGATGTTATAAAGACAGGAATACGATTGCCGCAACAGCCGCAATAATGCCCACGATGCGTTTTCAGGTAAGGGGTTCAGCTAAAAAGATGGTGGAGAAAAGAACAATCACCAGCACGTACTGGAATATCAGGGGCACCATCACGTTGGCCGGCCCGCCCTTTTGCAATGCCCGGTTAAACGCCAGGGCAGCGCACGACGCTCCCAGACCGGCGATACCGGAAAAAATCAGGTAGACGTACTTGTCCAATCGAACGCGCCAAGCCCCAGGGTCAGGACTAAAGGAAGCGAGGCAATGGACGAAAAAAGCAGCATCACCCGCCAGTCAAACTCTTTTAAGGCCAGCTTGGACATAATGCCCCACAAACGTTGACGAAGTCGCAGCGGGTAGACCGGCAGAAGGGGCCAGCTTGGACATAATGCCCCACAAACCCCAGCCCAGGATGGCAATCCCGGAAAGAACCCGCCAGTCGGAAAGCAACTGCTTCATGGTAGATTCTACGGTGGGCAGGTGATTCGTCAAGTAGACATTGACATAAACGTGATTAGCGTATACCGATTCAAAACGCACAAGGTTATTTTGATGGAGTAGCTAACGACTTACCTGGTTAATAAAGCATAGTGCTTGACATATGCACTACTAAGCTTATTATTCGGTATGAGGATAATTAGAGGGCATTAAGATGGCAACCAAGTATGATGCAGAAAAGGATTACGCCGCCTACCATGAATTGGCAAAAGAAACCGAAGAGCTTGAGACCCGCATAGCCGAGATTCTGGCACAGCGACACAAGCTCAATGAGAAGGTAGCAAGGCATCTCCAGGCGGCCAGGAAGCAAGTTAACTTCGATATCGTTAAGGCCGCGGCGCACGAGTTTCAGGTAGAGATTCTGAATGAAATCACCAAGGCGGTGATTGAATCCAACAATCTTGAGAAGGCGGTAAAGCTCATAGATCATCTTGAGACCCATCTCGAGGCGCGCCTGCGACTTAATCTCAAGAAAGAGGACGTTGCCAAATCCACTGCACCACCCACGGTATCACCTGCCGTGGCAACCAGAAAGAAACCTCCGCTCGACGCCAAGAAGCCTGCCGACCAGCAAATCCCCGCCACGCAATCCGCTCCCGGGATAGCTCAACCGCCGCCACCGGCGTCGGGTAAGGCGGGCGGAAACATCGTAGAGCGCAGAACGGTTCTCAACAATCGCCTCAATGAGATATGCCGTTACGAATACGACAACGATCGCCTCACGCGCATGGTCTTCCTCGACGCCAAAGACAATCCCCTGCGTACTCACCAACTTATCTACGACAAACAAGGCAACCTGGTTCAGGAAATCCACATCGACCGGGCAGGCATTACCCTGCAGGTATGGGACCGCGAGATGAACAAGGACGGCAAAATCGTAAGGGAGATCATACGCAACGCTCACAATGAGGTTCTTCACTCGGTGGAATTCAAGTACGACAGACACGGCCGTCTTGGAAAAAAAGAGTGGCGCGACTCCCACAACAAGAGGGCAAAATCCTGGGAATATAAATACGATAAGGACGCAAAGGAACCATCTAAGATAATCTGGCGCGACGAACGCAACAAACGCTACGGACAGGTGGAACTTCGCTACGATGACAAGGGACACATCATCGAAGAGATAAGCAAGGATCGCGCAGGCGACTTGATTCGCGCCCTTAACTACCAGTACTTCTACGGCAAATAGCCGGCGGCGCTGTGCTGCGCTTGCAACCATCACCCGAAAAATACATCATAAAACCAGTCAAGGAGGGATCGTGCGTGTAGTGCGACGTAACGAGATGCGCGCAATTGATAAGCGCGCTATTGACGAGTTCGGCATACCTTCCATAGTTCTGATGGAGAATGCGGGACGCGGAGTGACCGAGACCATTGAGGAGTACTTCGAGGTGGCAAACGCTTCAGTGCTCTGCGTCTGCGGCAAGGGTAACAACGGGGGCGACGGATTCGTGGCGGCCCGGCATCTGGCCAACTCCGGAGCCGAAGTCGAGATCATCCTGCTGGGGAAAGTGGAGGATCTCAAGGGCGACGCCTTAATCAATGCAAAGATTGCAAAAAAGATGGGCTTATCCATTGATGAAGTGACCGACGAAGATGATCTGGCAGCCTGCCTGAATCAGATGATAGAATACGATATCGTGGTGGACGCAATCCTGGGCACTGGATTTGAAGGCCGGGCCAAGGGATTACCGGCCAAGGCCATCGAGATGATTAACGCCTCTGGCGCTTTTGTAGTGAGCGTGGACGTACCTTCGGGTATCGAAGCCGATGGAGCAGCAGAAGACCCCGAGATTGCAGTGGAAGCGGATTTGACGGTAACCATGGCCTATCTAAAACCATGCCATCTGCTCTACCCCGCGAGGGAATATTGTGGAGATATGTGGGTGGCCGATATCGGGATTCCCAACACCGTCATTGATCCCGAGGGCAAACTTCGGATGATGACTTCCGATGATGCCGCATTCCTTCTGCCTGAACGAGAACCGTGGGGCAACAAAGCCACGTTCGGGAAGATTCTGATAGTGGCAGGCTCGCGCGGGATGAGCGGAGCGGCGCGCCTGGCAGCAGCCGCAGCGGCGCGGGCAGGCGCTGGCCTGGTTTATCTGGCATTTCCTGAAACGATGGCGGATGTGTTCGACACAAGCCTGTTGGAAACGGTCAAACTCCCCTTGGCGGATACCGGTGACGGCCATCTGGCTGAAAGTGCGGTGGAGAGAATCCTTGAGATGGCTGACGACGTCAAGGCTCTGGCCATAGGACCGGGTCTGGGCACGCATCCGAAAACGGTCAAGTTGGTGCAGCGATTGGTAAGAGAGTGGCGCAAGCCGATGATTGTTGATGCCGACGCGCTCAACGCCCTCCACGCCATCGCCACAGAACCGGAGATGTTGAAAGACGTAAAGTCACCACTGATACTTACCCCCCATCCCGGCGAGATGGCAAGGCTGATTAATGGAGACGCCCGACAGATAGACCGGAAGAGACTGGACGTCGCAGAAGAGTATGCAAAAAAGTGGAATTCAGTGCTCGTACTCAAGGGAGCGCCCACCATCACCGCCTGTCCTGCAGAGACCTGGATAAACTCCACCGGCAATTCGGGTCTGGCTTCAGGCGGATCAGGCGACGTGCTCACCGGCATCATCGCGGGCCTGGTGGCCCAGGGCATGGCGCTGGCTCCTGCCGCACGCCTGGGGGTGTGGCTTCATGGCCAGGCAGCGGATATCGCAGCAGAGGACATCGGCGAGCATTCGCTGATTGCAGGTGATTTGCTGGATTACATCCCGGACGCCATGACCTCGCTGTTCGAGGAAGAAGAAGAGGAGGAGAAGTACGAATGAGCACCCTCCTCGCCCTCCTCACCCCCCTCACCCTCCTCGCCTACATCTACAATCCCTCAGACTGGCAGCATTATCCAAAACTGGAACAGATACAAAACTTCACCGCCGACGCGTTCAATACCACCTACCTGGTGACCGCAGATGCAATCATCGAACTGGACAAGCGCGCCTCCACCCCGAAACGCATCTACAGCGAGGCTGAAGGACTGCCAGGGGACATCACGCTTGCAATCTACGATACAGACCTGGGACGTCTGTGGATAACGTCCTGGAACGGCGAACTGTACACGTTCAATTTGATTGGGGGATTTGCAAGAAAGATATTCCTTATGAACGCATCCCCGGTCATACGACTGGGTATAGATCACGAACACGTCTTTCTTGATAACGGTTCGTCAGTCCAGGCCGTGAATAAACGCTCCGAACGGGAGGAAGACGCAGAACCCGACTCCACCGCGCGCTGGGTCGGCAACTTCAACCAGGAAGATATTCGCAGGGATTATCCCTTCCTGGCACCGTGGTTATTCATTAACGAACGCATGGACTGGATGCCCTACTCCCTGGTGTTCACCCATCGCAACAAAGCCTACGTTTCGGTCGCAGGCTACGGCTACCTGGTGTTCAACGCCCTGGCATGGCGCGAGACGCTTCGCTATCAAAGCCCGCGCGCCAACGACGTACACTCCATGTTTGCAGCCGATAGCTCCATCTACGCGTTCGGCTCCAACGGGGTTGACCAGTTCGTTCAGAACGAAAGGAGCATGACCCACCACCCCTTTGACCGCTGGGGCACGACCACCAACCTGACACCCGCGTGGGGGCAAGGCATCATGGACAAGCTGCGCCGCACCAACTACGAGAAGGCAAGGCTGATTGACGGCAACCTGTTCCTGTTGGAGAAGCGGGAGGCCGACGTGTTCAACGTGGATAAGAAAATACTTTCAGAGATAACCACCCAGGCCTGGATTTACGACGTGGACTTCCACGCAGACTCGTTGTTCGTAGCCACTGACGAAGGGGTGTTCCTGACGTTGATCCCGGAGGGCGAACCTAAGCAGCTTGCCGACGAGCGTTCCAAACTGGTGCGCCGGGAGGTGTTGGGGATAGTGCGGGGCGAGCACGCGCGCTACTTTTGGACAGGCGGGATGGTGGTAAAGCAGGTGGGCTACGGCTGGGAGTACTTTACCGCGCCCGGATTCATGCCAGTGCCGCAGAAAGCGATAGCCGGTCAAGACAGCCTGATAGTGCTGGGCGGCAACGGCGGCGTGGTAATCTATAACCCGGAAACCTACTACCAGATATTTTTGACGACCCGCGAAGGCCTGCTTTCAAACAACGTTACAGCGCTGCTTGTGGACGGCAAGCACCTGTGGATAGCCACCGACGCAGGCCTGTCCCGGTTTGATTTGAGCGCAGTTCTGCCGTAATTACCCACCAGATTCGGGTGCAATCCTTCATAAAAAAGGTGGTCAAAAGCTACCCAAAAGGTGGTCAAAAGCTGGACAACTACACACCCCGAAAATATTATGTCATTGCGAGGACTACGATTCAGCCAATCGTTAGAACGAAGCAATCTAAGGATGGCCGCAGGGAGTAATCTCAAGGTTTTAATCCCTCCGACCGCTCTTTAGAGCGAAACAAAACCTTGTTTTGTACACCTCCCTTAAAAAGGGAGGCATTTTCCCTCTCCCTTTGGGAGAGGGTTAGGGTGAGGGTCATCCCCCTTATTGGCATCCTTTGAACAGGTTAGAGAACCTGTTCCACACGGCCTTTATGTGTGTGGCACAGACTCTCCAATCTGTGCAAATTCGCGTCAAGTCGGCCAGAATAATAGGAACGGGCTGACCTGACGCGAAACGGGTAACTACGGATACCAACGTCAGCCCCTACGAGATTTGACGTTAATCCTTGAAACAACTTCCGTACCATGGATGTCTGCTTAAGAAACGACGTATATCAGAAAAGGAAAAGCCCAAATTACGATATAAGCATATCACAAGCAAAGGTTTTAACTGCTCCCGTATAAGCCTTCCAAGATAATTACCATAACCAACCTCGATCAACCCTCCATCTGGATGCACAAGAAGATTTCTCGTCTCAACGACTTTGTTTACAAAATCCTTCTTATCGTTATTGCTATCGAAAAGAAACTTAGAAATTTCTTCAGTTTCTTCAAGCAGCTCTTTTATCCTTTTTCTAAAACTCGGCTCATGACTGAACTTCAGTTTTTCACCAACCCAACTCTTAAATTTCTCATCTACAGAATCGATAATACTCTGCAATCTCTTCTTGTGGGCGTTCCTTTTTTTATCAGTTTTAAAACTTTCATGAGTTATTCTATGATAGCCTTCAATTGCTCTGACTAATGTTAAGAATCTGTTTTCCAGATAAAGTTCCTCGTTATATATTGTCCCAAAATATGAATTGTGTGCTGGTGTATATTTATCGTAATCTTCTAGCCATCGTTTCAATAAATCGCTCAATTGGTTTTCAACCATCTTGTAAGTAAAAGGCATCTCGTGCGGTAATATCTCTCTTGATCTAGTTCGTATCTTTCTAAAAGTATCGAATATTTGGACAGGAGGGAGAAATTCCTTACCTTCGGTATTTATTGTCCTTGAATTTACACCACCATCTAAGTATTCAACATATATTGGTTCCGATATGGCTAAACTAAGAAAATTCTGAATTTTCCGTATCAAAGCACAGTAACCGTCGTAGTGTCTATCTACATCTGATTCTATCTTAATATAGGTTTCCTGTTTGAGTTCTACTTCTTCCCTTGCATATGGAGAGAAACGAAATTTCAAAAGGTTAGGCAAGACTTCGAAACATATCGAAATTGTAAAATTACCGAATGACGTCACCTTAATTGTTTTAGGTTTCGCATAACTTAAGTTCACCCTCTCTTGATTTATGGCTTTATCTACAACAAAGCCCGATTTACCAACCCAATCGTGTAGGTACGAATATTTAATGAAAATCTCTTTAAATTTCACTTCCTCTTTTTTTCTAAAATGTACACCTACAAAGGCAGTACGAGCAACCAATGAAGAAGGATTCTCCGACGATGATATACTTCTAATTGTACAATCTTTCAACGTTATCGTTTCCGTAGAGGAATACTTATCTTTATCCGATGAAGGAGGTAGCGAACAGCTACCAATAATAAGTGGTACATAATAAGATTTCATGATTTTTTTGATAGGGAATGAACCCCGCAAATCCAAAACAGCAAAGTCATTAGGTCGGATTCTTAACGTACCATCTATTGATTTCCCTAGGCTGTCAGGTAATTCCCAACTTCCATGATATTCTATAATCTCAGCCATACTAACCGATATTAATAAAGTAACGCCTAATGTCAATCTAATCCATATAGTTGACATCCCCCTCCCAATCAATATGATTCAACCAAATTCAAATCAAATGTAAATCTTAGGAGGCACAATGGTTCTTCCGTATAAACCCGAGCCATACAAGGATTTTTCCAAAGAAGAAAACCGCAAGCCGCAGCTTGACGCCATAGCCGCGCTTGAGGCAAAGTACGGCGCCACCTACCCGCTGTTCATCGGCGGCAAAGAGGTGAAGGCTAAAGAGACCTTTGCGTCCATCAACCCGGCGGATAAGGACAAGGTAATAGGCCATTTCCAGAAAGCCGACGTAGACCTGGCCGAGCAGGCCATGCAGGCAGCGCTCGAAGCGTTCGAAGAGTGGCGGTTCTACGACTTTCGGGAGCGCGCCAACATTTTGCTCAAGGCCGCGCAAATCTCACGCAGACGAAGGTATGACATCAACGCGGGCATGATTCTTGAGGAAGGCAAAAACTGGCTCGAGGCCGACGCCGACACCGCCGAGGGCATTGACTTTCTGGAGTTCTACGGCCGCGAGATGCTGCGCCTTGGCCCGAACCAGCCGGTAACGCCATTCCCGGGCGAGAACAACGAACTGCGCTACATTGCGCTGGGCGTTGGCCTGGTCATCCCGCCATGGAACTTCCCCTGGGCAATTCTGGTGGGCATGAGTTCGGCGGCCATCGTAACCGGCAACACGATTATTCTGAAACCCTCGTCCGACTCACCGTACATGGGTCAGATTTTTACGGAGATAATGCGCGAGGCCGGTCTGCCAGATGGCGTGCTGAACTACCTGACCGGGCCGGGCGCAATTGCCGGCGAGTACCTGGTCAAGCACCCAAAGACCCGATTCATCAGCTTCACCGGATCCAAGGAGGTTGGTCTGCGCATCATCGAGAACGCAGCCAGAACCGCAGAAGGCCAGATTTGGATAAAGCGCGTGGTGGCCGAGATGGGCGGCAAGGACTGCATTTTGGTTGACGAAGAGGCCGATGTTGACGCCGCAGTGGAAGGCGTTGCCGTGGCCGCGTTCGGATTCCAGGGTCAGAAGTGCTCGGCCTGCTCCCGCGCGATTATTGACGAGAAGGTCTACGATGAGTTCGTTGCCAAGCTGATTCCCAGGGTCAAGCAGATTACGGTCGGCCCGACCACTGACACCGCGAACTGGATGGGCCCGGTCATCAACGAGAAGGCTCTCAAGAATACGCTGGCCTACATCGAAATAGGCAAGAAGGAAGGCAAGCTGCTGACCGGCGGAAACACGGTTGAAGGCAACGGGTTCTTCCTCGAACCGACCGTGTTTGGAGACATCGCCTGGGACGCACGCATTGCCAAGGAGGAGATATTCGCTCCGGTGCTGGCATTAATCAAATGCAAGGGCTTTGACGACGGGTTAAGGATCGTCAACTCGACCGAGTTCGGTCTTACCGGCGCGGTGTTCACCCAGGATAGGACGAAAATCGAGAAGGCCAAGCGGCTGTTCCACGTGGGCAACATGTACGTTAACCGCAAGTGCACCGGCGCTCTGGTGGACGTTCAGCCCTTTGGCGGGTTCAACATGTCGGGCACCGACTCCAAGGCCGGCGGACGCGACTATCTGCTGCTGTTCATGCAGGGAAAATCGATTGCTGAACGCTTTTAGCGCTCAGCAACATTGCAAATAGCAAATATCAAAATGCACACGAAGTGACGACGTTTACGTAGTAAGTGGAGTAACTTGAGGGCCGAGCCAAGCTCGGCCCTTTTGGGTTGACAGGGAACACTTCTCCATTATCATAGATTGCTGACTAGGAAAGGAGGAAGCATGAAGAAACTAATAACGCTCGGGCTGCTTGGACTGACCATCATGGCCATGTGTGACAAGGCGCCCGAGACCGGAACCATCAAGGTTACATCTGATCCAACCGGAGCCGATGTTTTCTTAAACGACAGTCTTACCGGCCAGAGGACCAACTGCACGTTAGAGAACGTTCCATTAGGCAGGCATAAATTAACCCTCACCCTCACAGGCTACATAGACTGGGAGCGAGAAATTGAGCTTGACGAAGATATTCCTGACGAAGAGATAAACGCCGGACTGACTGACACAACCGAGACAAACCAGCCTCCCGTGATTCTGAGCGTTACCGCCTCACCCAACCCGGTTGAACCGGGCGCAAATTCAACCATAAGCTGTACGGCCAGTGATGCCGACGGCGACCAGTTGAGTTTTGAGTGGTATTCGGTGGTTGAAGACACAACCTACACCTCTCAAACATTCTTATGGGAAGCCCCCGCCATTGAAGGCAACTATTCCTTTTATCTGACGGTTTCAGACGGACAGGATGAAGATTACGATTCCTCTCTGGTGATTACAGTAGAAATCCCGGGAATATCTCCGGTCACCCTGCTGCCTGCAACTGACATCGGCACTAACGAGGCAACCTTGATGTGGACCAGCGCCGATCCGTCATGGATGGGCTATGAGCTTTACCGCTCGGAAACACCTGATGTGCCCACCTTCGGTCAACTGGTTGCTTCCTTGAGTGATGCAAACGGCTACACCCGCCTGGATACTGCATACATGGATACCGACCTTAATCCTGGAACGGATTACTACTACGCGGTGCTGGTGACAGATTCTGCCGCCAACGAAGCCTGGTCCAACGAGATATTGCTCACCACGCAAAGCTTTGAATTCCTTGACAGCCAATCCCTGGGCGGCGGCCACGGCGTGCGCCTGGCCAACAAGGGGCTTTATATCTTCTGCGCCGCCCGTGAACAAGCCGTCAAAATATTCACCATTGACGCAGGCGGGTTGGGCGCAGGTGCAACCATCCCTCATCCCGACAACGACGTCAGCGCATGGGCGTACGATCTGGTGGTCGTAGGCAATCTGCTGCACGTGGCGTTCGGCAAAGGCGGTTACCGCTCCTACAACATAACCAATCCATTTGCCCCGAACGACTCATCCTTCCTGGACGCTTTAACCCTGGGCGGCGAGGCCAGAGCAATATTCGCGCTGGGAAGCTCTATCTTTGTAGGGTGCACCGATCCGGCAACAGCCACCCATACCCTGGTCTACTTCGATTACACCAACCCCGGAACCATACTGGGCATAGATACCCTGTACGACATACCTGAGGACATCCACGTAACCAACAACTACATCTACGTGGCTGAGGGAAATGCCGGCATGGAGATTCTAAGTTGGAATCCCACTGCCCCTGATCCCATGCAGCCGATAAGCCTGTTCTCCACCTACGATGCTGCGCATAGGGTTTACGTCTCCGGTCAGTATGCTTACGTTGCCGCCGGAACACAGGGATTCGTTGTGGTAGACGTATCCAATCCCATCAGCCCTTACCTGGCAGCCCTGTGGGCAGGCGACCCGGCCAGTGACGCTCAGGGCATCTACACCTCGGGTAACATCGTGTACGTCGCTGACGGCCCCTACGGCTTACGGCTTCTGGATCTTACTTTCCCTATCTACCCCGATCATATCGGAACCAAGGACCTCACCGATGATGTCGGCTCATACAACCTGATGGATGTGGTGATAAGAAGCGAAGGAACCTACACTCAGGCAATCCTTGCCGACTGGCACAATGCCATACACATGATAGAATGGTAACCCGTAACACTACCGGTAACACGGGCGTAACAAACCTAAAAAGATTCGAGGGGCCGAAAGGCCCCTCCCTTTTTACTCCCATGCCCAGCCTTGCGGACCAATTGAGCGCTTACCTTATTCATTTTGACTTTTGAATTTTGACTTTTGAATTCGGGAGCATAGCTCCCGCCCTCCTTGACATTGCGCTAAGCGCCGCTAATATTACGGGTAATGCGTTTATTTATCTTGCTGACGTTGATTGCACAAACAGGCACGGCCGAGTACAGCCTTCCTTACGTCATAGAGCAGGGCGAGCGCGGCGGAGGGTTCTTTGTAAAAACTTACGTGCAGATTCCTTATGCCAGCCTTCAGTTTGCCCGCTCGGACTCCACCTATCAAGCTAACTATCATCTTATCCTGCAGTTCACAGATCGCCGCAAGAACATCTACGGTGATGAGCGTTTTGGAGAAGTGATAGTCGAGACATCTGCGGCCGTTAAATCCAGAACCCATACCGCGGCTGAGACCCTGCAGGTTGCGCTTCCCGAAGGACGCTACGAGGCCAACCTGACCCTGGCCGCGCTGACGGCAACCAGAAGGATAGAAAGAAAATTCGACGTAGACATATTCCATCGCGCCCTGGGCAGCCTGCGAATCACCGACAGTCGCGGCGATCAAATGCTGGCTCGTCCCTTTGACAGCCGCGATACCATGCTTGCCGCCGCACCCGTCTACGAAGACGTGGACTCCTTACTGCTTAAGATTTCACGACCGGGCGCCCCCCATTTCACTCAGGCAAAACCCGAGCCTGATTCCCAGGCCTCATGGGTCATACCGCTGCAGGATTTCCCCAGCGGCGATTACCGGCTTTCGGTAAAGGCGTTTAAGGGAAAGAAAGCCGTTGACGAACGCAACGCCCTGTTCGTACTGCGCAATCCGTTCCGCTTCGACCAGGGACGATACGAGGAACTGGTTGACAAGTTGGTGTATTTGGCAACGGTGGATGAACGGAGCCTGATGAAAGCGGTTCCGGCAGAGGCAAGGCAGGTGACCTGGGACAGCTTCTGGCGCTTGAAGGACCCCACTCCGCAGACCGAATACAACGAGGAGCTTGAGGATTACTTTGTCAAGATCGAGTACTGCGAGCGTAATTTTAGATTCGGAGATAAAGGCTACCTTTCGGACCGCGCCCGGGTATACTTCAAGCTCGGCCCACCCGATGAGGTAGAGGAGCATCCATTTGAACCCAACCGTGCGCCGTATATTGTGTGGACTTATAATTTCGGGGAAGCAAAATTCGTATTCGAAGACAGATTCGGGTTCAACGAATATGAACTCACCTACCCTCCGGGCTTTCTTTCCCCGTCATGGGGGCTTTAGATGAGTGATCAACATTATCTGGTGGAGTGCCATCCCCTGATGAGA
The DNA here is from genome assembly GCA_030592225.1 of Candidatus Stahliibacteriota bacterium. Taxonomy (GTDB): domain Bacteria; phylum Hydrothermota; class Tepidihabitantia; order B3-TA06; family B3-TA06; genus B3-TA06. The sequence goes on from JAUVJT010000016.1 coordinate 16,245, forward strand.
ATTGTGGCAACGACTGCTGTGGGTCTTGACATCAAGCGCGGCGAACCGGTGATTCTGCGCTTCAAAGGTTGTGAGGACATAGGCTACATAAGGGCGTTGACCGACGATCCGCAGGCCAGAGCAATAGTCATAAGAAAAGTCACTCCCCAGGATATTACCCTGAAGGAAACAGCCCGGCAGTGGGAAAAAGAGGCGTATGCCTTGTTCCTTGACCTCCTCGAAAAACACAATCTGCCCATGAAGCTCGTGGGCGTGCATGCCTGGATGGATCGCAATAAAATAGCCTTCTACTTTCTTTCTGAGCGCCGGCTCGATTTTCGCAAACTGCACAAGGAAATAGGCACGCTGCTGGAATGCAGGGTAGTAATCAAGCAGATAGGCATACGCGACCACGCAAGATTGATAGGCGGATTGGGACCATGCGGCAGACCGCTGTGCTGCACCGCCTTTTTGACCGAACTGCGCCCCATAAGCCTGCGCAGCGCAAGAAGACAAAACCTTTACGTGAACCCTGAGAAAATCTCAGGCATGTGCGGCCGCCTGCTGTGCTGCCTGCGTTACGAGGACGAAGCCTACTCGTTTGACCGTGATGGGGTCTCGATATCCCCGACCTGTGCAAATTGGGACGAGGAGCATAGTTTCACGAACTACGACGAGGAAGACGAGGCACAATAATCCCCGCATCTATCGTAGATGCAACCCATAACCCCGTACCCACAGATAACGAAGGATTTGAAATTATCGATTGAGGAGCACCACCGCCATGGCCGCAATCCCTTCCTTGCGGCCAACAAACCCCATGCCTTCGCCCCGCTTGGGCTTGATTGCAATATCGGTCGCCGGGATGGCCAGGATTTCTGCAATGCGATCACGCATCGCGTCGCGAAAAGGCACCAGCCTGGGTTCCTCGGCAAGTATGGTGCAATCGAGGTTGACGATGCCGTAGCCCTGTTCGCTAACCAAAGACGCCGCCTTGCCGAGAAGAGCGGCGCTGTCAGCACCCCGGTAGGCAGGATCGGTATCAGGGAACAGCTCGCCGAGACTGGATAATCCTGCCGCACCGATAAGCGCGTCGGCAATGGCATGGAGCAGCACGTCGGCGTCGGAATGACCGGCAAGACCCTTATCAAAAGGGACGTGAACACCGCCAATGATTAATGCACGACCGACCACCAGCCGGTGGGAGTCGAAGCCAAAACCTATTCGCATGAGAAGATTATAGGGGTAATGAAGGCCGGTGTCAAACCGACCTTGTCTGTCCATCTTGTGATATTTCGTCCAAGGGACGAAAGGAGCAACTTCCGGGGTCCCCGCGCGAACACGCAGTGGTCGTGTGGGGCGCTAAAAAAACCCCTGGAGAGGCAGGAATGCACTCTCCAGGGGAGGGGGTGAGGGAAGGGAGGTGTGTTACGGGAATCTCTTTGATTTATGTCCGCTCACCACGACATACAGCTCCATTCCGTAATTGCTTCTATTCTAATAATAGTCGAAATTCAGAACTTGTCAAGCCCTTTGAAGCCAATTAGATCTAATCCTCGGTTTCATTGGGACGATACCCTATCCTGTGATAGGGATTTACTACACTTGACGCAACGTTCTTGAGATGCGCGCTTACCCGCTTAATGTAGCGCGAGAGCAGCGCAGCCACTATTCCTTCCTTGACCGAGATATTAGTATTCTCGATGAACTGATCCATCAGGCGATCGGCTTGCATGGCCAGCTCGGCCTGGTTCTTCATAACCTTGCGCGCCAGTTCGGCGTCACTCTCGGTGAGCGCATTCTTGGTCTGGACAAACATCTCCTTGGTTCGCTCAGCCAAGGGATGTAGGGCATCGAACGGCTCGCCTGAAATAGGCTCCGGGTAGTGCTTGGCTATTTCATCCAGATTCTTGGCGTAGTCGCCGATGCGTTCCAGATCAATAACCAGGATGGAAAGAACGAAGGTGGCGTTGATGTCCTGGGCGGGATTTATGGCAAGGTGTTCGAGAATCCGGCGGCGGATGGCTATCTGCAGCTCGTTGAGCTGACGATCTATCTTGTACAAATCCTCGATCTTTCCCGAGCCGGTAATCATCTCCCATGCAGTAACAAACATCTGCTCGGAGATGTCGAACATCTTGAATAAATCCTCCATACACAACTTTAACAACCCAGACCCCTTCCATACGTTGAGAAGATTCTTATACATTTCTACCTCCTAAGAAGTAAAATCAACCCCACGGGGATGATTATAAAGATAACTGCAATGTAGACAAATGCAAGCCAGCGGTGCCTGGCAACGCTCTTACCAATCAACTTCGCAAGGGTAATAGGCACAACCCTCAACGGATACCAGACGGCTATACCAAAGATGTTGAAAATAAGATGGGCGAACGCAACCTGTATTGCAAAAGGCGAACCGGTTACCAACGCGGCAAGAATTGCGGTAATCGTAGTGCCCATGTTGGCTCCCAGGGTATACGGGAATATCTGCTCAAGAGTAATGAGGCCTGCTCCTACGATGGGGACAATGAAGGACGTAGTAACGGATGAAGATTGTATTATCGCCGTGATTACAAGCCCCAAAAGAAGTGCGCGCAGCGGCCCGCCAAACAGATAGCGATCAACTACGATCTCGGTTTTGGAACCTACCAGCTTGCGCATGTTGTCAACCATGAACTTAAGACCGAAAAAGAGCATAACTAAAGCAATCGGCAAACTGAAATAGGCTTTGTACCCGACCAGATGAATTATGGCTTTAGCTACGGGTTTAACCGCAATCTGCAGCGGCCCGACAATCTTCAGGCCGCCAACCCCTTCGAATGCCCTGGCCAGAAAACCGGAGACGTATCCAATGGGATGCAGGAATATCTCCAAAGGCAGCAGCACAGCCACTGCCAGAAGATTGAAGATATCGTGAATCATCGCCGATGGGAAAGCGCGGGTAAACTCCTCCTTGCGGGAGATGTGATACAGTGAAACCAGGGTATTGGTAACCGTGGTGCCGATGTTGGCTCCCATGACGATTGGGATGGCGTTTTCCACGGAGATGGTGCCGGCGGCAACAAACCCCACGACGATAGAGGTGGTGGCCGAAGAGCTTTGAATGAGCACGGTAACCAGAACACCTATAAAAAGGCCAAGGATGGGATTGTCGGTCAAGCTTATAAGGGTCTCGGCAAAATCCACCCCAAAGAGCTTGAGCGAACCCGAGATCAACTGGATGCTCAAAAGAAATCCGTAAAGCGCCGCAACGAAGATCAGTATCCTCAGGATTCTTTTGAACACCCCAGGTCGGGGATCGGGAACTAACGATTTATCAGCCAAACTTGAATTCCTCTACGATTTTATAGATCGGCCCCTGCGGTGTCAGGGTGCTCTGATAAAGCGTGAACGATGAGGCCGTGAAGGAAATGCCCACGGGCGGTGAGAACGATTTGAGGGGCAGCGAGTCAACGTATCGCAGGCGGGCAAGGGTCAAATGCGGATGGTAGCGATTGCGTTCCGGTTCAAACCCCAAACGTTCGAGACCTTCCTCTAAGCCGTTGAACAGACGGGTTGATTCAGGCACTCCCCCAGAAAGCCCCCACCAGAAAACCCTGGCCCGACTCGGGGAGGCAAAAGCCCCCAGCTCTCCAAAGGTAACCCGGAATTGCTTTAAGCGTGCTGCGGCGTCGCGCGCCGCCTTGCAGACAGAAGCAGCCCTGGATTCCTCGACCTCTCCCAGGAATCTTAAAGTGATGTGAAGGTTATGGGCCTGCACCCATTTCATGCGGGGAAGCTGCGGTCTCAAAATCTCGGTAAATAACAATATCTGTTGACGGATATAGGTTGGCAACCCGATCCCAAAGAAGAGCCTCATCAACTGAAGTATACCTTTAGCGCCTCCGGTTGTCAAGAA
>JAUVJT010000014.1 GCA_030592225.1 Candidatus Stahliibacteriota bacterium
CCGGAAACTGTATCTCTACCTCAAAGAGCTAGAATTCAGGTTTAATAACAGACAAGCTCCTGACTTATTTGGACTTATCAGTTCGCAGCTTGTCAAATCACTCCGGTTTCATGGATAATCACCTAGATTAATAACAAGAGAAAGAAAAAAACCAAAAATGGCCCACGCAGAGGTATACAGCAATCCAAAAAAGATAAGGGATGAGACGTAAAGCCAAATGAAAAATATAAACCTATTTACCAATTCATATTGTGCATTCAAAATCCTAGCCGGTATATTACTTGATCCAATTATTGATTGAAATGAGATAACTAAATCACCCTTGTGTGCAAGTAAAAATATGTAGATTCCGACAAGGACAACAATTAGAGCTATTCCGTACAATAACGGTATTGTTTTTAATGCACGGAAGAATTCTTTAATGTCGTATAAAGGATCATATTTTCTTTTTGACACAACCCAATAATACCAGTTCGATTTGATAAGTCAACTCTCAATTCTTTTCCACCCCAATTAATCTGTGTCATCTGTGGTTTATCACCCTATCCACTTGCATCCTCCTCATATTTTAATACACTACTGGATTACTGGTGAGCGGCGGACGTGTTACATCAAATTGAAATTAAAATCAAACAAAGGAGCAGAAGATGGAAGACGACGCCAAAGTGCGCGAAGTGGTACTTGAATACGTCAAGGAAGAGTACGTTGAGGACGAGGACGAGGCCGAAGACCTTACGGCTGACACCCCGCTTATTACCGGCGGGATAGTTGATTCATTTTCGATGGTCTCGCTCAAGGTGTTCCTTGAGAAGAAATACCAGATTCAGATTCCCGATGCCGACGCCACGCCTGAAGCGTTCGATACGGTCAATAAGATAATTGAGCTGGTCAAGCGCATCAAGGGGGAGTAAATGGCCTACAGCGACAAGGTTCGAGAGCATTACAAAAAGACCATCGCCGAGATACGCGAGGGCGGCCTGTTCAAGGAGGAGCGGTTCATCCACTCCCCGCAGGACGCCGAGATCAAGGTTGAGTTCCCTGAGGGCGCCGAGCTTACCAAGGTCATCAACATGTTCTCCAACAACTACCTGGGGCTATCCTCGCACCCGGACGTGGTCAAGGCCGCGCACGACGGTCTGGACGCCCGGGGCTACGGCATGAGTTCGGTGCGCTTCATCTGCGGCACCCAGGACATCCACCGCGAGCTTCAGAATAAAATCAGTAAGTTCCTTGGCACCGAGGATACGGTGCTGTTCCCCTCGTGTATGGACGCCAACGCGGGCGTGTTCGAGGCGGTCCTGGGCGAAGAGGACATCATCATCTCGGATAGACTGGTTCACGCCTCGCTGATTGACGGCATCAGGCTGTGCAAGGCCCAGTACGACTCGTTCAAGCACATGAATATGGGACATCTGGAGAAGAAACTGCAACTGCACCAGGATAAGCGCATTCGCCTGGTGGTGACCGACGGCGTGTTCAGTATGGACGGCGACCTTGCTCCTCTGGACGAGATGGTTGCGCTGTGCGAAAAGTACGACGCCATGATTCTGGTGGACGATTCTCACGCCAGTGGATTTATCGGCAAGACAGGCCGGGGCGTCCACGAGCACTTCGGGGTTGTGGGCAAGATAGATATCATCACCACGACGTTAGGCAAGGCCCTGGGCGGCGCGTCGGGCGGATGCGTATCAGGCAGAGCCGAGCTTGTTGAGATGTGCAAGCAGCGCGCCAGACCGTATCTCTTCTCCAATACCATGCCGCCGGTTATCGTGGCCGCTGCATCAAAGGTGATAGACATCGTATCCGAAACCACCGAGCGCCGCGACAAGCTTGAAGCCAATACAAAGTACTTCCGCGAGAAGATGACCGAGGCAGGGTTCGACATCCGTCCGGGCGAGACACCAATCGTACCGGTGATGCTGTACAATGCCAAGCTGGCTCAGGATATGGCAACCGACCTGTACGCCGAGGGAATCTACGTTATAGGTTTCTTTTTCCCGGTGGTGCCCCAGGGCCAGGCGCGCATCCGCACCCAGCTCTCAGCCGCTCACGAGCGGGAGCATCTGGATAAGACCATTGCCGCGTTTAAGAAAGTCGGCGAGAAGTACGGCATCCTGGGTCTGAAGAAGAAAGAGATAATCGAGAAGTTCGGGCTGTAATTAATGCTCCTTTTGCGCTACGCGCAAAAGATCGCAAGGTAGGGGCGACGCATGCGTCGCCCCTACATGATTAAGGAGGTTTAAATGGCTCTAAGCATAGAAGCCAAACTTCATGCCTTGAGGATCATCAAGGATGAGGGTCAAAAGAACTGCGTAACTCCTGAAAGGCTAATTGAGGGTAAGTCAGATGCCGTTTTGACAGAAAATGGAGATGGTGCGGTTTTTGCATCGGGTCAAGACAAGGTTAAAGGAACTAAGGATGAAATTTATGATTTTTGGGGTTTCCTTAGTACTCATACACCACCATATATAAGACCTGTGCCCCAAAACAATCCCGCCTGTTACGAATTTACTTCAGCAGGTAAGAAGTATTACGAACAACTAGAATCCCAGGGTGTTGAACCACTTGATGTCCCCCTGGATTCCGTCATCTTCAACGAGAAGCTCTTGGCAAAGGTTACGCCTGCTTTCGAGTCTGGAAATTACGACACTGCTATAAGAGATGCCTGTGTCCTTTTGGAAGAAGCGATCCGGGACAAGGCTGGATTAGAAGAAACTGTTTCTGGCCAAAAACTTGTTGTAGATGCACTGCATCATGATAAAGGGGTTCTTACATTCCCAGAATGCAAAAAGGCTGGGGAAGCGGAGGGTGTTTTCTTCCTGTATAGCGGGGTTATGGGATTTGCCAGAAATATCTCCGCACATCATACTAACAGATTAAACGGCCAACTAACAGCCCTTCAGATCGTCATACATATTGATTTCCTTCTACGGCTTTTTGATACGGCACAATCTAGATGAGTGAGATTTAGTAGTGCCGGTCTTAGCGTGTCCCTGTTGGGTATGAAGCGTGCGGTCAACCCACGTAGTGCGAAGCTCAGCGTGTCCCTTGAGATGTCTACTTTACTGCATCTCATAGGGTATTAGCTTCGCTGCGGGGCTAAAGCCCCGCGCTACATGCAACCACAGATTGTAGGAGCGATGCACAGTGTGCCCCTTGAGCGATCCGGGTGGCGGACTAGAGAGTCCGCCCTCCACCCACCAGGTCTTTACCTCGTCGGTGTAAAGGGAGGAAATCTTACAACAAACAGTGAGCCTTCCGGCTCTGACAGCATTTGGCGGCCCAGGCGGTCGGCGGTTTCCCAGCCGTGGGCGGCAGCGATGCGCGCTTTGGTACGTTCGGTCAGGGAAATCTCAACCGATTTGGAGCCATCCTTTAGCTCGAAGCGAACCCGTGGTTCGCCCTCCCCGGATACGGTAATGTTGCCTTTACCCAGGGTACAGCAGGAGCCGAATTGAACCCCGTCGGTAAAGCAAGAGACCGGCGGTTCAAGACCGGTAAAGGTGCGGGCGCGTTTACAGAAAGGGTCTTCACCTAGCTCCCGGTTGGCAACAAGCCCGGCACGATACCCCAACACCACGTAAGGCCCGATATGTCCGTGAAAACGGTCAAGGAAAATCAGCGTCTCTGCGTCGGAAAGTTTTTTAGCCATATCGCTATTCTATTCAACCTGGGGGACGTGTCAAGAATCTTAAAAACGTAGCACGATAGATATTTGCGAAGACGAACCGGCCTTACGCCTGTACCCCGATCGGGTGTGAAGCGCCCCTGCCGGATATCAGGCCGACCCATGGCTATGGGGTGCAATTCACTTGACAAATCATCAGAAAACAAGATACTAATACGTATGGTAGAGGAAAACGTAGGCATTGCCCCGATGCTGGTACGGGGGATATCTCTCATTTCCTTCCGGGAATACGTTAAATCAAAGTTAAGCGGCAAAGATCTGGAGGTGTTCTTTTCGCGTCTATCTATCGAGGATCTTCAGATTATCCTTTCCGTCAATAAAAACGAGTGGCACCCGTTCTCTGTACAACGCCGCTTGCGCGAACAAATCGCAGCTTGGTTCAATCCGGAAAACCCTAAAGCGGCAATTTTTGATGCATGTCTTTTTACTGCCGAATACGAGATGTCATCATTCCTCAAGGGAATAATGAGTTTTCTGCCCGTACACCTTGTGATGCGCCAGACGGCAAACCTGTGGGATAAGTATTACAAACCAGGCAAGATGAGTGCAATCTCTCTCGGCGATACGAGAGCCGCTCTGGAATTGACCGAGTTTCCGGCTGATAAACTCTTCGGCCCTACCATGACCGCATGGCTCACCATTGCCATGAAGCACCTTGGTCTTAAGAACCCTGAGGCATCCCAGACAGCAGACATACACGATGGCGACAACTGCTGGCGATGGGAGCTTTACTGGGAATAACATTTCCAACAGAAATTACACCATTATTTGAGAACCCGTCCCCGGCCTTGACATAGTTTCTATAAAAGAAGATACTACCTGATATGTCAAAGCAAACTTCCAAGACGCCTGAATTGTTCGTACGCGGTGTATCACTCATGGGGTTTTATGAGTACCTGCAATCTCGACTCCAGGAGCCTGAACTGAAACGCCTTATTGACCAGCTCCCAGACAAAACCCGCGAAGTTGTCCGCCATATCAAAAAGTGGGAGTGGTATCCGCTGGAGATGGATCGTCATATGCGGGAAGCCATAGTCCGCCGGTTCAATTCCCAAAACCCGCGCGCGGCGGTCTTTGAGGCATCCTACTTTACTGCCGAGCACGATATCAATTCGTTCCTGCGCGGGATATTCAGCTTTTTGCCCATACCGATGATCATCCGCCAGATAAAAACCGTTTGGAGCAAGTTCTATAAATCCGGCAACGTAGTTACCGTACCGCTTCAGGACGGCGGGGTGGCCCTTGAACTTACCGAGTTTGAAGCCGATTACCTCTTTTGTCCCACCATCGAGGCCTGGCTCCTCGGCGCGATGAGAACCATCGGGCTCAAGGAAGCGGAAGTCAAAGAGACTCGCTGCATACATAACGGCGACGATCGCTGTCGGTGGGAATTGCGCTGGAAGCAGTAGAATCCTTTCCCGATCTCCGCCCCCTGAAACGGCAAAAAACCACTTGTCAAAGCAACTAAAACATATATACTCTCGAAATGTCAGAACAAGACGCTCATATACCACAAACACTCGTTCGAGGCGTTTCAATCATTGCCATCAGGGAGTACGTAAATCATCATCTGGACGAGGCGGAGCGGAAGGGGCTCCTCTCCCGCCTGCCTGCAGAAGACGTACGGACAATCATCACTGCGGATAAAAACGAGTGGTATCCACTCGGTATAATAAAACGCCTGCGCGCAGAGGTTGCCAAAAAGTTCAACCCTGATGACCCGCGTCAGGCGGCCTTTGACATTGGTCTCTTTACGTCCACTTACGAACAGTCTTCGTTCCTGAAAAGCATCGTAAGGCGCCTTCCAATCCGCCTTATACTCAACCGGGCCGCATCCCTGTGGAGAAAATTCTACCGGCCTGGCGACATGACTCTGGTGGAAGCCAAAGAAGGCAAGGCAGTGCTTGAACTAAGGGGCTTTCCTCCTGAAGACCCCCTTCTTTGTCCTCAATTTACCGCCTGGTTCTTTAATGCCGGGCAAAACAAAGGGCTTAAGAATTTCAAGGTTGAAGAAACCAAATGCATTCATAAAGGAGACGACTGCTGTCGCTGGGAAGCCACCTGGAACCCGTACCCGTAACAACCCATAACACCCCCGTACCCGTTCGGGGCATTTTCACAATAAGCCGGAGCATACGCTCCGGTCACAAGGAGATAACACCCTCGCAACACACCACTTAAACCGGGAACTCGACTTGATCACAAACTCAAGGGTTGCCAACCCCGTCAGCCTCCATATACTCTGATTCATAACGAGCCAAAATCTGGAGGTAAATTGATATGACCTGGCTTCAAATCTGGCAGATACTGGGACCGGCCCTGGGCGGGGCAATTGCAGGCGCTGCCGGACTCACTGCCTATCTCGTGATAAGAACCCTGGATCGCAAAACCCGGAACCAGGATTTTCTGCAGCGGCTCAAGACCTTCCTGTTGTCGTACGAGAATGAAATCAAACGCAACATAGACCTGCTGGGACGCGAACTCTCAGATGAAGGCGAGTACGTTGAATTCCTGCCCACCAGGAGCCGCGACGTAATGCTCTACACCCTGGGTGAAATACCGCTTGCCGAAGCCACCGGCGCAATGCGCTACGTTGTTGAATCGTACGCCATCTTCGACGAGGCCAACCACATGCTGGAACAAATCCAGTCGCTCATGGAGCATAACGGTGATGCGCATCAGGCCTATGCCAAAAGAGCCGAGTTCGTCAAAGAGAAGCTGAATATCCTGAAGTGGGACGTTGAACAGATCCACAAGATAATGGAACGAATCAAGTCCAGGGTTCCCGAATCGGATTTGAGTTGATTTTGTGGAGTTCCTTTGATTCCGGCTGCCTTAGGCGTCAAAAGAGTTATATCGAATTAACTTGACAATCACCGCTTCAGGCATATCCTGTTTTACAGGAGCGGTTGGTGAGGCTTGGGGGTAGAGGGCAATACGCAAACCAGAAAATTAATCGTAACCCGTTAGGAAACCTGCATCTGATAACCGAAATTCCCCTTCCCCCTGCCCCCCCTACCCTATGGGGCGCAGTAAAATTGGCACCCCAAGGGGCACGCTGTCCACCAAGGAGGGGGAAATAGAAGGGGACGCTGTCAATGCTGTTTTTCCTTCAAGCGTGGAGGGGGGCGCTGAAATTTCCCCTCCCTTGATGGGAGGGGTCGGAACCTCGCAGAGGTTCCGGGGGAAGGTGAAAAGAAGTTTATGAAACGAAAATTGACACCCACTGCCCGAAGTCTTAGAAAACGCATGACTGACGCGGAGATTAAACTGTGGAAACACTTGAGTCGAAAACAACTGGGTGTAATCTTCAGACGCCAATACCCTATTGAAAACTATATAGTTGATTTTGTTTCCTTTGACGTCAAACTGATAGTAGAAGTTGATGGCAGTCAGCACGCCGATTCCGAAACCGACAGGCTCAGAGACGAATGGTTTGCTTCCCAGGGCTTTAAAGTCCTCCGATTCTGGAATAACGACGTACTCAGAAACATAAAGGGTGCGATAAAGGTTATAAGCAATGCGGTTTCCCCTTTCCTAGTGGAAGGGGATGACTAGACAGGGGGGAAAATGCAAGTAAACCTTTCCCTCCCCCTACCCCCCTCCACAAGGGAGGGGGATGTATAAACCTTCCCCTCCACCGAAAAGGGAGATGTGTTGAGGTAGTAAATTTCCCCTCCCCTGGTGGCGTTAGTGCTCCCGCCTGCGCCCCCGTTGGGTGTCGGGTAGAGGGGATGAAGGGGAGGGTGATTAATTTCCCCGCCCCCCTGCTCCCTCCACCAAGGAGGGGGAAATAAAAGAAGACGCCATCAATGTAATATCCCCTCCCTTGGTGGGAGGGGTCGACGCGAAGCGTCGGGGGAAGGGGACAATTTGGATCGAGTTAAGAGACGATAATCTGGGGTAAAATCTACCCCTCCCCCTTTATCCCCCTACCTTTGTTTCACGGAAGTCATTCTCAGCCACCCTGCTAGCCCTTGCCCAGCTTCTCCTGCCAGGCGATGAGTTTTTGCAGGGCTTCGATGGGCGAGAGGGAATCGAGATCCAGTTCGACAAGTTCCTGGGCAATCTTATCCTGAACAGCGCCGGCGAATAATCTCAGTTGAATCTTCTTTTCAGTTAAAATCTCGTCAATGCTTACCGTTTCTCCCTTGTAGATACGCTCCAGGATGGAGCGAGCGCGATCAACCACCGCCCTGGGTAATCCCGCCAGGCTGGCAACCTCGATGCCGTAGCTCTGATCGGACGCCTCGTACCGCAGCTTGCGCAGGAACAGGATGCCGTCGGCGCTGCGCTTGACCGAGAAACTCACGTTTCGCAGCGAGGAGAAGTGCGACGCCAGTTCGGTGAGTTCGTGGTAGTGGGTGGCAAACAGGGTCTTGGCTCGGAGTTCGGGCGAGTTGTGGATGTACTCGATTACTGCCCAGGCGATAGCCATGCCGTCATAGGTCGAGGTGCCGCGGCCTATCTCATCAAGAATCACCAGGCTTTTGGGAGTGGCGTTGCGCAGTATGCTGGAGGTCTCAGCCATCTCGGCGAGAAAAGTGGAGACGCCGCGCGACAGGTCGTCGGATGCGCCGATGCGGGTGAAAATCTTGTCAACCAGGCCGATTTTGGCCTTGCGGGCAGGCACGAATGATCCCATCTGCGCCATGATTACTGATAATGCCACCTGACGAAGATAGGTGGACTTACCTGCCATGTTCGGCCCGGTCACCAGCAGTATCATGTTCTCGGCGGCATCGAGCCGTATGTCGTTGGGAATGAACCGCTCGGCAAGCAGCTTCTCCACCACCGGATGACGGGAAGCGGTGATGCGAATCTCGTCGTCTTCGGTGATTTCCGGACGGACGTAGGAGTTTTCGCGTGCGGCCACGGTAAGTGATTGAAGAACGTCAACACCGGCGACGGCCTCGGCCAGCGCCTTGAATTGTCGCGCGCTTGCAGCCAGCTTTTCCCTGAAAGCAAGGAACATCTCGTACTCTATGATTTTCGAGCGTTCCTCGGCTGACATGATTTTCTGTTCCAGTTCTTTGAGCTGGGGGGTAAAAAACCGCTCGGCGTTAACCAGGGTCTGTTTGCGGATATAGCGGGAGGGAACCTGGGACGCCAGGCTGCGCGGGATTTCTATGTAGTAGCCGAACACGCTGTTGTACCCCACTTTGAGTTTAGCAATACCGGTGGCCGCCCGTTCTTTATCTCTCAACGCGGCGATGTGGGTGCGAGCGTCGTGGGCCAGGCTTCTGAGTTCATCAAGTTCGGCGTTGACTCCTGAGGCAATGATGCTGCCGTCGAGCAGGACGATGGACGGATCCAAAGCAATGGTGCGCTCGATTTCCGCAGCCTGCTGATTGAAGTCGGCAATGCTTGAGCCAAGTTCCTCCAGCAAAGTGGAGTTAACCGGGGCAAGCTCTTGTTTTATGTCCGCGCCCAGTCTGAGCACCACGGCAAGGCGCAGAACTTCCCTGGGATTGACCCGCTGAGTCGCAACCTTGGAGACCAGCCGCTCGGGATCGCCTGCTTCTTTAAGCAGCGCTTGCAGATTGCCGGATAGTTGTGTGTTGCCGAAGAGTTCGTCAACCGCATCAAGCCGGGCGTCAATGTCTTTCCTGGTACGCAAAGGGAAAATGAGCCAGCGTTTCAGCAGCCGGGTACCGCACGGGGTCAGGGTACGGTCAAGAATAGAGAACAGCGAGCCTTGTGACGAGCGGTCGCGCTGACGCTCCAGAAGTTCAAGATTTCGCTGGGTGAACTCGTCTATGGCAAGATACCGGGATGCCTCGAATATCCGAATGCCCTCGATATGAGGAAGTACGCTTTTCTTCTGCTCGGTCAGGTAGGCGAGCACCGCCCCTGCCGCACGCATGGCAAGGGGGCGATTCTGCAGCCCCAACCCCTCCAGCCCGGCCACCTTGAAATGCTCCAGGAGATTGGCCGCAGAAAGCTCGGAGTCAAAAATATGGGCGCCAACCGGTTGAATGCTTACAGAAAAGAGCGCAGTCCGCCACTCCTCGTCTTCAGATACCAGCAACTCCCGGGGCGCAATCTTGGCCAGATGCTCTTCCGCTTCTGCCAGAAGGGTTTGGCCGCACACGAACTCGCCGGTGGATACGTCGGCATAGGCCAAACCGGCCAGATCGTCTTGTTTGACTAACGCCGCCAGGTAGTTGCCTGTGGAGGAATCGAGCATCTCCTCGGCGGCGATGGTGCCCGGGGTAATGACCTCTGTAACGTCTCGTTTGAGTAATTTTTTACCAGGGTCGGGCAGCTCTACTTGCTCGCACACCGCAACCTTGAGCCCGGCCTTGACCAGTTTGGTAAGATACCGTTCGCAGCTTTTTACGGGAATGCCGGCCAGAGGCACGTCGCCGGATGCCCCGTAGTGTCTGGAAGTAAGGGTGATTCCCAGAATCCTGGCCGCAACCCTGGCGTCATCGTACATCATCTCGTAAAAATCACCCATGCGAAAGAACAGAAGCGCGTCAGGATAACGCCGCTTGATATCGTGATACTGTTTAAGAAGGGGGGTAAGGTCGGCCAACGTATTTATCGTTTGATGACCATGGCGGCCTTGCCCGCTGCCTTCAAGCTCTCCGCGTAGACTGAGGCATCCTGCTGGGTGGAAAACGGCCCCAGCCACACCCGGTAATACAGCTTGCCTGCAAGAGTCACTTGACGGATCTCGCCTGAACGGCCCTGGCTCTGGTAATTCGACAGCAGGTTCTCGGCGCGTGCCGGATCGGTAAACGACCCAACCTGCACCGCATAGCCGCCCTGGGTAGCGCTGCTTCCATTAGACGGGGCAGCGCTCTCCCCTAACGCCTCCAGCTCTTTTGACGCCAGAGAAACCCAAACGGTGCCGGCACCTCTGGACTGGGTTTTGTGAAAATGAACCGCCGCCGAGGATTTATCACCCAGGATAAGGTAGCATATTCCCAGCCAGTAGTTGGTTTCGGCCAGTAGCGGGGTTTGCGGGTAAAGGGAAAGAAGCTGTTTCAGTCGGGTGGTGGATTTCTTGTACAGACCGTACGCGTAATCTATGGCTGCCGCCTCGAACAGAGCGCTGTCCGCGTAAGAACTCGAAGCGTGCTTTGCCACAACTCTCATGTAAAGGCCACGCGCCACTCCGGGATTTGACTCAAGCCTGGCAAGCCAGAGCGTTGCCTGGGCAACGCCTGCATCGCCGGGTCTTGCGCTAACGAACTCGGCAAAACTCTTGCGCGCGCCGTCGTAGTCACCTACCCGGACAGCGGTAAGGCCGTCGGAGAGATTCGCTCCCAGAAGCAGCAGTAGATAAATCATGGTTCACAAATCCGTTCGCCGCACGCTGGGCAGAACCATGCGGCTCTGTCAAGATGGGAGCCGCACTCCGCACAAATCGCGGGCATAAACACCAACTGCCCGGAGAGTTTCTCAAACGACTCCGTGGCCTCTGTGTACTTCTTCTGCTCAAGCAGAAAGCGTACCTGCTGGAGCAAAAGCATAACGTCGTCCGGAGACTCAGTCAGGGCTTCGTTTATGAGCGCAAGCGCCGCGTCAGGCGCACCCTCCTTGGCCTTTAATCCGGCGAGCCTGAGACGAATCTGGTAGGAATCAGGGAAGCGTTTCAACAATCCTTCATATAACGGTACAACCCTCTCGTAGGAACCCAGATTAAAATAAACCTGTTCCACCAGATCAAGTATCTTCTCCGCGTATTGAGGATGGAGTTTGATGAACTTATCGATAAGTGAACGCGCCCTGGAATTCTCTCCCGCATCGAGAAAATGCCTGATCTGTACGATAAACGCGTACGGGTGATTTTTGGAGAGCTTTTGCGCCTGTTTGAGGTTCTCGGCCGCTTTGGCATCCTCACCGCCTTCCCACTGCAGACGCGCCAGCTCGGCATACCATGCGGCCGCCTCCTTATTCTCGGAGAGGATTTTTTTATGCTGTTTAAGCGCGTCCGCGACCTCGTCGGTGCGCTTGCGTCCCAGAAGCATGGCCAGCAGTTGACGCAGGTAGTGAAGCTTTTGACCGGACAGCCTGATGAGTTCCTTGAGCAGGCCAATGGATTTCTCCACCCTATCCATCGCAAGGTAATCTGCAATCAGCTCTTCGTAGATTATCAGTTCCTCTGAACGTTTTAGCGCCGGGCGTACGGTAAGGGACTGATGGATGTGCGCCGCCTTCTCCGCGTCGCCGCGCTCACGAATCAACCTGCCCAGACGAACGTAGGCGTCCACGTTATCGGTATCTTTCATGACCGTATCGCGAAGCCGCCTCATCGCCTCTATTTCACGTCCGTCAAGCAAGGCGCGAAGAGCCTGCTGGTAATCGTCGGTCACGGGTTCGCTGCGGCGTCTTGACAGAGCCAGCACCAAAATGATTATTGCCAGAACAATGAATGCGCCGAGGATTATCCAGAAGACGGTCATAACTCCTCCTCGACCTGCTTGGCCAGGATTTCAGGAGCCAGAGGAAGATTCCGCAGGGCGTTAACTTCTTTACGCATGGCTCCGATTTCCCGCTGCAGACGTCTGGCCCTGCTGCGCAGCCGTATCTCCTCTGCAAGTGAGAAGAGGAGGATGGAGAACACCCCGAACCCGAAACAGATTAATCCTACAAGCGCCACGGAAACGCCCTCGATGGTCTGCTTGAATATCTGCACGTCGGTCTGGATGCCGTGGTTAAAAAGGGCAAAAAGCCCTGCAGTCAGGAAAACGATAACTACTATAATCCAAAGTACAACTTTCATGCCGCCTCCTTAGCACGGTTCGGCAAGAATACTCCAGCCTGCCAAACCGACAAGCCTTGCCTTGAGTTTCTCGCCCAACCGGGTGTTATGGTTCAATATCACGAGTCTCGTGTTTTTCATTTCTGCAAGCATCGCGCCTTCGCCCCTTGGGGCGGGAGCGGTAACAAACACCTCGGCTTCGGCGCCCACCAGTCTTTCCGCGCTGCGCCGGGTAATGGCGTTTTGATGCTCGATGAGTTGGGCAAGCCTTCTCTTGCGTTCCGGGACTGCAACCTGGTTTCCCATATCCGCAGCCCTGGTGCCGGGGCGCTCGGAGTAGGCAAACATGTAGGCGAAATCGAATCCTATACGGTCAACCGCATCGAGAGTAAGTTGATAATCCCGCTCTGTTTCCCCGGGGAATCCCACCAGCAGATCGGTGGTAAGGTAGGTGTCGGGAAAAGCCTCACGCACCCACGCTACCCTCTCCTCGTACTCGGCGATACCGTAGCCGCGTCCCATGCGTTTCAGCACGTCATTGGATGCGGATTGGAGCGGCAGATGGAAAAGATGCAAAAGCTGAGGAATACCGGCCATGCGCTGGACTGCCTCGCGTGAAAGGTCGCGCGGATGCGACGTTAGAAAGCCGAGACGCTCCAGTCCCTCCAGCCGGGCCACCCGTTCAACAAGGTCGATAAATTCCATACCTTCACGGTGATACGCCAGAACGTTCTGGCCCAGCAGGAAAATTTGCTTGATACCCTTATCAAGCAAATGACGAATCTGCCTTTCCAGATCCGCATAGGGAACGCTGCGTTCAGGGCCGCGCGCGTAAGGCACCACGCAATAAGTGCAATAATTGTTGCAGCCCCGCATCACGGCAAGTGAGGCGGAAACCGGATTGTTCCCTGAAGGCAGAAGGTCGCTGTAAGTTTCAAGATTTGGGGAAGGTCGCTGCGGCAAGGCGCTCTTGCCAAGAACGAGCGAGGGGATTGCGCGGTAATCGTCCGGGCCCAGTACAAAGTCGGCAATGCCGCCGTCTATCAGCTCCTTGCCCCTCAACCGGCCCATGCACCCGGCAAGAATTACCTTCTTGCCTTCACCCCGCATGGTTCGGGCAAAACCCGCAGCCCTGTCCTCGGCACGCTGACGAACCGAACAGGTCAAAAGCACCACAGCATCGGCCTCGTTGCTGCCCGAGACCTGGTTGATTCCCGCTTCCGCCAGCAACCGGGATACCAGGTGCGCGTCGGCGGCGTTCATCTGACAACCGTAAACCTTCAGAAAACAGTTCATTCTAAAGATTCTAACTATCCTGCAGCCATAGTCAAGCCCCCCCGTACCCTTGAGGGGCATTTTCACTATATCCAGGAACATACGTTCCTGGTTTTTAATGACATAACACCCGTACCCCTCCGGGTCATTTCCACTATTACTCTGGCCTTGCGGCCGGCATATAAGGATATAACACCCCCGTAACCCTCCGGGTCACAGCCTGCCTCTTGGGATGCTTACTTTAACTGCATCCCATAGGGTACAGAGGCACAGAGATACACGGGATCCCCACAGAGGTGCGAAGCGACTTTGTGGGGTGAGAGCACAGAGTCAATACCAAAGCACACGGAGATAGATACGTGTTGCCATGATTTACCGAGGTCAACTTCTTTATCACCGAAGGAGGACGAGTGAAACGAGTTTTACCGTAGAAGGATGATCGCAAGGGAGTTTTACCGTAGGAAAACGACGGTAAGGAGTTTTAATCTGCGTTACTGAAGGGAAACGACCGAAGGGAGTTTCAATCTGTGATTCGAAAGAGAACGACTGCAAGGAGTTCAAATCTGTGGTTTGACTTCGTCGCAAGCGTATTAGCCATTGAAGCTTCCTTTGGTCGCCGCTTCGCGTTGGTCTCGGACAAGCTCCTCTGCCCTGGTTACCCTTAGTCTACGATTACCGGAATACCCCAGACCACGCTTGACCAGTCACTGCCGGCAGAAATCAAACTGCCAAGACTGATACCTATGACGTAAATCCGCGATTTGCCTGCACTGCTGAACGCAACGCTCGTCCCCGGTTCATAAGGTATCCAGTCGCCGGTCTCATTTGCGACGTAGAGCAGCAGGGTATCGTTAGCCGGAGTGAAAATCTCCTGGACGGTTACGCTCTGTCCCGTGGAAATACGCATCAACTCATCAACCCCGAAGAGTCCTCTCATGCCATAGACGCCTTCCTCAGCCGAGGGTATAACCGTAAGCTCTCCTCCGGGATATCCCAGCACCAGGCTGTCGAACGAAGGAGCATACTCCACCGCGGGTGTCGTTCCGCTGATTCCTCCCGAGTACTTGAGGAGCCTCCAGGTTGCATCGCCACCCAGGGAATCGGCAAATACGTCTCCCCGTGAAGCGTAGCGCAGCATCTTTGATATGCTGGTATCGGCGGCAACGGCGCTGTCAGCGCCCTGCTCGAATATAGAATCCACCTTGAGCTCAATCGTACCTTCCAGGGTATCAACCACGTACACGGTTACAGTGGTGTCTATCCCCAGATCAAAGTAGTAAGCGTATATGGAGTCGGTAGCGGAAAGGGAGATGGCCGAAACAAGGTAGCGTACCGACGAGGTGTCCATGCGAACGGCTTGCAGAACGTCTTCGGAGATGGTTACTTCTACCTCGCCGTCCGGCAGATGCCCGGCGGAAGAAAGAAATCCCTCCTCGGGTTCAAGGAGTTCCATAACGTCAAGGCTATCCTGGTACGTCCAGTACCACGGCTGCGGCTCCTCCTTCTCGCACGCCACCAACAGCCACATCAAGGCAAGGGGAGCGAGAAGGATGAGTGGAAACGGAGTGTATTTCTTCATAGGGTTATTATACAAAAAAAGGGGAGAGCTTCAAGCTCTCCCCAAGGGTTTAAACTTAGACGATGGGTTAGTGAACGACTACTACTCGACCACTCGCTGTGTTGTCGGGAGTAACCAGGGAGTAGAAGTAAACGCCGGAGGATACCGATGAAACGTCCCAGGTCACCGTGCTGCCTTCGACAGCCAGGGTCTCGACCAGACTGCCGGCCGCATCGTAGATCTTGAACGATGCCTGGCCAGGTGCGCTTACGCTGAAGGCCACCGAGTTGGCAACAAGGTTCTCGCCTAGTACCGTTACAACAGCATTGGGAACGAGGTTCTCTGCTATAGCAGATGTATTTATCACCTCGGCAGAGACCTTGATGCTGTCCACAGGAAAATACATCACCGGGTTGGTGGTGACGATACCCTGGGTAGGCGGCATCACAGCCGGACCGGCAAACAGATCGTGGATGTAGGTTATGTGCAGAATACCATCGGAACCAATCAAGGGGTAGGTTGAATGATACCCTTCGCTTTCAGAAGCGCCGATACCGGCACCAGGGCTGTGGGTGTTAGTAAGGTTGGTGACATACCCCCACACAGGATCACGCTCCGCGGTGGTATCGTACCAATCCTCAACAGGTTTCCAGGTATTGCCGTTGTCGGTGGTGATAGAGGCGAATATGTCGGCGTTGATGGTTCCGGCACCGGTGACATCCAGCGAATCCCACTGACCTGACCAGGTGTAAACCATGTCACTGCCCCAGGCAGACAGCTGAGGGTTCCAGAAGCCAAGACCGGGAGCTACATAGCCATCTACAGATTGAGCTATGCCCCAGAAACCTATATTGAGCCACTCAATAGTATCGCCTTCTTCGGTAAGGGGTAGGAACTGGTTGTGGGGACCCGAAGCAACAGTAGGTTCTGCAGGACCATCTTCGCACCATTCCATCCCCCTGGCAAACCAGCGAGGGTAGTAGGAGTAGTAGACCTTGTTATTATCATCGGGATTCTCGTAAGCGGAACGCCACGCGTCTCCCCAGGCGATGTGAAGATTATTGTCCCCGTCATAGCAGCAATCGATCATACGAGTAAGAGCGCCCAGGGAAACGGTATCCCTGGTATTGGGCTGCTCATCGCCGTAATAGCCGTCGGTAACCTCAACCTCGCTGCTCCAGCTCTGGCCGTTGTTGGTGGACTCAACGTAAAGTACGTTACCGTTAGTGGCAAACTTGCCGGAAGTTCCGGTGATGGGGAAACCGGCTCCCCATGCGATGGCGACCTTGCCGTCCGCAGACGCGGCCATGGCAGCATCGTCGCCTGCATTCTCAGAAATAACTTCCCAGGTGGAAAAGTTCACTCCAGCGTCGGTGGAACGGGAGTAGTAAAGGTAGTTGTAATTTAAAGGCGGCTCAGCAGGGGTGGTTCCGTCCCAATGCACGTGACCGGTAACGTGGATAACGTCGTCTGCGTCAACCACCATATGCGGCCAGATGGGAGGCGTAGCTGGGTTGCTGGGAGATACGTCCACCGGCGAGGAGAAAGAGCCAACCATGTTAGCTGCATCTACCACCACCGCCGAGACGGTAGACTCGGGGGAGTGATGAAAAGCCACCACCGCCTCACCCGTGGACAGGATACCCATAGTGGTGTAACCTGCCCTGGGGGTGCCGGACGCCTTTACGCCGCTGCTCCAGACGAAATCCTCGCTGGCGGCTTCCCATGCGTTATAGTAGACATCGCGTACGCCAAAGCTCTCGTCTTCCGAATGCATCCAGTTGATATGAACGTTTCCATCGGCGTCCAGCGCAATGCGATTACCCATTGCTCCGTTCTGCTGGTAATCGTACATTGTCACGCCGCCCTGGAAACCGGGGGCTAAGACGCTGCCGCTTTGTACCAGAGCGCCGCCTTCTTCATCCAGCGATTGGCAGGCAGGAGCGGTAAGCATCTCGATCCCGCTCGGTGCAGGCATTACGTAAGAGCCTGCAAGGGCTGCAACGGCAAACACAACCGTTAGCACTATGAGTTTTTTAAGCATTTATGTCCTCCTTGACTATATAGCTTAAGTTGCAACGCAGTTTTACAGAACTGCGTTTAGTTCAGGATGCGTCGCGTGAGGTTTGGCGCTCAAACCATGCACGCAAAACAACCTCTTTACGCGAAATCCACGCTCTATTTTAGAGCATAGTATCCGCTCCCTCCACCTGACTTGCATCACCATCCGGTTACCGCTCCAGTTTTCCGGGGCAGTAAATTTGCGGTCATCATACCGCTCAAGCCAAAGTCAGCTCGAGGTTATCCTCCTTCGCGTAAGGAGAAATTAAACGGTATGGAAACCGGCACCCGCACCGGTTGACCACGTTGCTCGGCCGGTGTGAATGTCCATTTACGCGCCGCCGCAAGAGCAGCCTGGTCAAGGATATCAAAGCCCGAACTCTTGACGAGCTTGACATTCATCACCGTGCCGTCTACGTCAACCAGAGCCTCAACTATGGCCTGCCCCTCCATCTCGGCCGTCCGCGCTCTATCAGGATAGACAGGCTTGGGGGAGTATTTAGGCGTAGGCTTCTTTTCTACCTTCCAGAAAGCGACAACCGGAATATCAACCGATTCCTCAGGCCTGGTATAGATTTCCGCGAAATCGGTCTCTCCGATAGTCGCGGCCTCCACCTCTTCTTCCGACTCGGCCTCAATCGGCATAGCCGGCTTGACGTCGGGAGGCGGTTCAATGAGGTTTTCCACCTGGAGGTCAATATCCTCGGAAATAATTGCCTTTTTCTCTTTGGTCTGGTAAGGCGTGATGTTTATGTTCTTTGGTGCGAGCGCAAATAAAGCTATGTTGATAAGCAGAGCTCCTATCATACCCACACGCATGTAGATGGGATAGGATTTCTTAATATCAGCTACGGGTTTCTTTTCAGCCATATCGATTACTCCTACAGTTCCTCGTACTGGGTTGCGAAGGTTAGCTTTAGAGCTTTAACCTCCTTCATTTTTTCGATAAGGTCGATAATCTGTCCGTAGCGAGCATTTTTGTCCACACGAAGCAATACGACCAGGTCGGGGTAGTCGGCAAGTTTCTGCAGAAGCTTGTTGCCGAAAGATTCCACGTCCGGAATCAACTTGTCGTCAATCGAGACGCGTCCTTCACGGTCTATCCAGACATTGGTTGTATTGCGGCGCAGCCTGATTCTTTGAGTGGCCTCGGCCTTGGGCAGTATGATATTGAGTCCCTCTTCGGTGGAAAAGACGGTGGTAACCATAAAGAAAAGGAGAAGGAGAAAAGCGATGTCAGACATTGAGGAGGTTGGAATCTCAGCTCCGCCCTTAGTGCGTCTGGCCAGCTTCATTCACCGCCTCCTTCCACGTAGGGGATAAGGCTTATTCGTTTGGCCTTGGCCATTTTAACCTCATCCAGCACGTCTACCATTACCGAGTATGGGGCAAGCGGCGACACCTTTATAGCCACAGATACAGAGTCGTGCGTACGCTCAAGTTCTCGCTCAACCTTCACGCGTATTTCCGTTATCTTGGATTCCCGAAGCAACTCGTTTTCTTCCAGAAGAACTTTCCCGCTGGGAGAAACGAGTATCTGCATTATATTACGGCTGGCGATCTTGACCTCTTCACCCTTTTCAGGCAGAAGCATGGTAAGACCTTTTTCACGGGCAAAGATGGTCGTGGTCATAAAAAAGACCAGAAGCAGGAAAGCGATATCGGACATCGAGGCAGAAGGTATCTCTGGCGAGGTTTTTTTCCTCTTGTGAAGAGAAATCATAATAAATCCTTTCTTCTATCCCTTCATGAGTCCTTTCTCAAGCAGATAATCCACAAGCGAGCTTGCCGCCTGTTCCATGTCCCGAGAATAACGATCAATCATTGAAGTGAACAGGGTGTGGAAAAGAATCATGGGAGCGGCAATAGTAAGACCGGTGGCAGTAGTAATAAGCGCCTCGGAGATACCCGATGCAACGATGCTCGGCTCCACCTCGCCTGCTATAGCGATGGCCTCAAACGCCTTGATCATACCAGTCACCGTTCCAAGAAATCCCATAATCGGGGCAAGGGTAGAAGCCATGGCTATCCACAACATGCCTCTATCAAGAAATACAAGTTCCACGGCGCCTGCAGATGCAATGCCTTCTTCAACAAATTCACGACCACGCTTGACTTTTACCAGCCCTGCGCCAAGTACCTTGGCCACAGGTTGAGGTGTGGAATCGCAAAGTTCACGCCCCGCGTCAACCCCGCCTTTGTCCATGGCGGCGGTAAGCTCATCCATGAATTTCAACGGGTTAAGTCGAGCCTTTAGCAGAAGGGTTATAAACCTTTCCACTATAAAAGTCAATCCGATTAACAGGACAATCAGAATGGGCCACATCATGGGCCCGCCTTTTTGGAAGAGTTCGATCATTCAGCCTCCTTTAGACCTTTATGTGAGTATAGTCACGAGACAAATCTTGTCAAGACTTAAAACCAACTCATTTCATCATTAGTATATACCCCGGTATTCTCGTGATATTCCCCGGGTATTCCCGCGAAAAGCTCTCTGACTCAGGAAAGTCCCAACATGCACAAAAGGAAGCGAGACGGTCGGGTGTGCCTGCCGAAACGACGCGCGGGCAGAGATACGTAAAGTTCATCCAGCGAACGGGTTATGGCAACGTAACACAGACGCCTCTCCTCTTCCAGTGCCGCGTGATCGGCAAGACTGCGAGTAAGCGGGAAAATGCCTTCGATAAGGCCTGCCAGGAACACCACCTTGAATTCAAGCCCCTTGGCGGAGTGAACGGTAAGCAGCTTGACCGCGTCCCGGCTCCACTGGGCAAGTTCAAGATCTTCCAGCAGAGCGAGGTGGGCGAGAAACAGGCCCAGCTCGCCTTTACCGAAACGCGCCGATGCCTCGACAAGTTCATCTGCAGCCTCGCGAGTCGCAGAGGACGCAAATTGTTTTCCGGCAATCTTGCTCGCGGCGATAAAGGAGAGGAAATCGGCGGGGCTTACCTCATCAGCGCGCTTGCTCCACTCCGCAACATCGGTGAAGAACGCCTCAATGTTCCGGCGTGACCGGGTTTTGGCTTCGGGGGAGAGTTTCAGGATGCCGTCCTCGATGATCAGAGAATTGGTTTCCGGCTTGAGTGATAGAAGCCATTGCCAGGCCGGAATGGAAGCGCTGAAGGATTGTTCCCGTATGGATTTAAGGATGTCAAGCAGATACCTGACCTCCAGGCGTTCATAGAAAGGCTCGGAGCCTATCACACTATAGGGTATGCGCGCCTCGGCAAGCTTTTCCTCAAATGCACGCGAGTAGGAATTAATCCGGTACAGTACGCCGAAGTCGCAGGGACGATAACCCTTTTCATCCATGAGGGTTTTGACGCGCTCGGCAACGAACCCGGCCTCGTCCGCCGTGGTGCCCGCCTTGTAGCACTCGAAGCTGCCCGGGTTTTTTGCCAAAGAAAGATTGGGGATTGCCGCAGGTTCAGTCGAGCCTGACATGAGGTTGCCCGCCAGTTTGATTAATTTCGAGCCTACCCTGAAAGACGATTTAAGTTCCCGCTTCTCTATCGGTGCGAACACCTTCCCGGCTGCAGTGATGAGCCGCGGGTTTGCTCCGCGCCAGCCGTAGATGGACTGGGTTGCGTCGCCTGTCAGGAAAAGCCCGGTATCCGGCCCGCACATCAGACGCAGCAGCCTGAATTGAATCGGGTTAAGATCCTGCAGTTCGTCAACGGAAATATGGAGGAAACGTGATTGCCATGTGTCACGGAGTCCTACATCGTCTTCGAGCAGACGAACGGTGAGGATCAAGAGATCGTCAAAGTCCACCGCGTCCTCGGCCTTCTTGGCACGTTCGTAATCGGCCCAGAACTCGGCAATCTGCTTCTCTCCTGGTGTGTCCCCAGGATAATCTTCAAGCACCGTGCCTGCAAACCTCAGATTGGTCAGGTTCTCGAACAGCGCCTTTGACCGGTTCTTGCCCCATTTTTTGCTGAGAATATCTATGATTTCTGCAGGGTTGACGGTTCTGAACTCTGCGGAAAGGTCGAGCCGCC
>JAUVJT010000238.1 GCA_030592225.1 Candidatus Stahliibacteriota bacterium
CGGAAACTGTATCTCTACCTCAAAGAGCTAGAATTCAGGTTTAATAACAGACAAGCTCCTGACTTATTTGGACTTATCAGTTCGCAGCTTGTCAAATCACTCCGGTTTCATGGATAATCACCTTATATTAAACTCAATTAAACCAAATCCTACCAACCAATCCCTTTGACACACCCCATATTTCCATTATGATAATAACCAAAACGAACCCCAGGAGGTTGCATGCCTTCAGATATCGAGATTGCACACGCAGCGAAGTTGAAGCCAATTACCGAAATAGCGGCAAAGATTGGGTTGAGCGCGGATGACCTGGAGCTTTACGGCCCGCACGTAGCCAAGGTCAGCGCGGCAACCTGTCACCGCGAGGTGGAACGCGAGATGGACGGCAAGCTGATATTGGTGTCGGCCATCACCCCTACCCCGGCAGGCGAGGGAAAGACTACTGTTTCCATAGGATTAGCGCAAGGCCTGGCCCGTATCGGCAAGAGCGCGGTGCTGGCATTGCGCGAACCGTCGCTGGGCCCGGTTATGGGGGTCAAGGGCGGAGCCACCGGAGGGGGCTACTCGCAAGTATTACCGATGGAGGAAATCAACCTGCATTTTACCGGCGACATCCACGCTGTCACCGCCGCGCACAACCTGCTGGCCGCCGTGATTGACAACCACATCCACCGCGGCGACGAGCTGGATATCGATGGCAGAACGGTGTTGTGGAAGCACGTGCTTGACGTGAACGACCGCAGCCTGCGGGACATAGTAATCGGCCTGGGCGGAAGGACCATGGGCTTTCCACGTGAGTCCGGGTTCGACATCACCGCCGCGTCAGAGGTTATGGCTATTTTGTGTTTGACCGACAGCTTTTCTGACTTAAAGAGACGCCTGGACAATATCCTGGTGGGCTTTACGTTCGACAAAAAGCCGGTAACCGCCAAGGGGTTAAAGGCATCGGGCGCCATGGCGGCATTGCTCAAGCACGCGTTCAAGCCCAATCTGGTGCAGACCATCGAGGGCGTGCCCGCGTTCATCCACGGCGGGCCGTTCGCCAACATCGCCCAGGGCGCCAACTCGATTATGGCGACCAAGCTGGCGTTGAAACTGGCCGATTACGTGGTCACCGAGGCCGGCTTCGGGTTCGATCTGGGTGCGGAGAAGTTCTTCGACATCGTGTCAAGAGCGGGCAACCTGAACCCCGGCGTTGTGGTATTAGTGGCGACTATACGCGCCTTAAAGATGCACGGCGGCGCAGACAAGAAGGAGTTGGATAAGCCTGACGCCGACGCTGTCCAGAAAGGTCTGCCTAATCTGGCCAAGCACATTGAGAATATCGGCAAGTTCAACATGCCTGCGGTGGTGGCCATAAACGTATTTTCAAATGATACCGAGGATGAGCTGAAGGTCGTGGAGGAGTTCTGCAAGGCACAGGATGTGGACTACGCCCGCGCAGATATCTGGGCTAAGGGCGGTGAAGGCGGTGCCGCGCTGGCCGAAAAGGTGGTGGACGTTTTGGATAGCAACCCCGGGCACTACAAGCCGCTTTACGAACTGGACTGGCCGGTGGAGCGCAAGATTGAAACGGTAGCTCGCGAGATATACGGAGCCGAAGCCGTGGACTACACCTCTGAGGCCAAAATAGACCTGAAGCGAATCAAGAAATTCGGCTACGATAAACTGCCGATATGTATTGCCAAGACTCAGTCAAGCCTTTCGGATAACCCCAGACTGCTGGGTCGGCCCAAGGACTTTCTGGTGACGGTCAGGGACATCGTTATCGCCGCCGGGGCCGAGTTCCTGGTGCCCATTACCGGCAAGGTACTACGCATGCCCGGCCTGCCCAAGCATCCTTCTGCCGAGCGGATAGACATTGACGATGACGGGAAAATAACGGGATTGTTTTAAACTGGGAACCCTTTGAGAAACTCCGCAGGAGATTGTACCTTTATTCCGAGTTCTCGCCAGAATGCATCTTTCCTTTTAAGGATATCATCATAATCGTAGGTAAGGAAAACATCTCTTTCATTAATCCAATGAGCAAACAGATGATCCAAGTCATTACCACCCTTACGTTCCCAATCATCTACTTTCGGAATGGTTCTACTCCCCCAAAAAACTCTATGTAATTGTCCAAACTTTTCTAGAATTTCGTCACCTGCAATAATGTCGCCAAATCTATCTTCGCTTGGTAAGTAGCTAACGTCAACGCGAAACACGCTGGGTATAACCTTAAATCCTAAAGCGAAATCCAGATCACGAACTCGTCTCTCAAAGTTCTCATCACGACTTTTATCATTAATAACACGTGTGCTCACCGCAACCTCAATTTGTCTTGATTCGTGAAGTTCAAAGATCCGAACCATCTCCCTATGCTTATCAGGTGATGATGAATCGAAGTAATGAATAATACAGGTAGTATCCAACGTAACAGTAGTCATTGAATCGAGTAATTTTGCATAGGCTAGAATTGATTTCCCGACCTCTTGTTTGCATTCCCTACATTCAACGTTGAAGTGCAACACTAAGGTTAGCGACTTCGAGGGGTGTTTTGAAGCCCAGGCACTTCCTGGGTCTGTTATTAAGCCTTGACTCTATCAACCTGATATCCTCGTCACTGA
>JAUVJT010000124.1 GCA_030592225.1 Candidatus Stahliibacteriota bacterium
CCGGAAACTGTATCTCTACCTCAAAGAGCTAGAATTCAGGTTTAATAACAGACAAGCTCCTGACTTATTTGGACTTATCAGTTCGCAGCTTGTCAAATCACTCCGGTTTCATGGATAATCACCTAGAATTATTGGATACCTCCTTCCTTCCCCTACTCCGTAATATACACCCGTATCGAATCCTCGGAGGTGCCGCCGAACATGCCGTAGCCCGAAGACAGATTGCTTACGCTTGTGCCAGGTCCCTGCATTCCCATATAGTCTACATACTCCGGACTAACGGCAATTACCCGCAGAACGTAGTGCATGTCAAAATCCCACGGGGCTATCATGCGTTGTAGGAAAAACGTATACGAGGTATCCATGGTGAACGACGGCAGCGTGAAAATCGGTGAGATGTTTCCAAGCTCGGAAGTATGAACGTCCGGGATGCAGTAGATAAGGTAAAGCTCGGTGTTTTTGCACGGATTCCAGGTAATGATGTGGGGATTAACCGGTTGCGCAGAGATGGAAACCGTATCCGAATCCGCCGGTGTATGGATCCGGATAGGCGTTGGCATATAAGCCTCCGCAGTTACCGTATCCCCCCAGGACATCACTACTTCCAAATGATAGAGAGTAGTGTCATTAAGATATGCTCTATCCTCATACATTGTGGCAGTATGCCAGATTAAAGTATCCGAAGGTCTAAAATTGAAGGTGTCTATTCCGCCGAAAACCTTTACCGACTTGGCCACCTCTTTTTCCCCTGGCTCTAAGGTATCCGTAATGTCATAGGTTCGATCTACTGTAATGTATTTGGTAGTACCGACGAACGGCATCAAATCCGATTCTCCAATCTGCATTAACGCCAAAATATTCGGTTCAGTCTCGAACTCATAGTCTTCCTCCTGAGTACAACCAGTAAAGACCAGAAAAATCAACCCAACCAGTAAATATCTCTTCATCAGAATCTCACTTCCAGACCTACAGATGGGAAAAATGGTATCATGCTTACGCTCTTCTGTACCGGCGGTTCGTTCGACATATCGTAATAATAAAGCATAACGTTCTTGTGATTGTAAAGATTAATGATGTCGGCCCGTACGGTCAAGGTGCCCCAGCCAAACTCCCATATTTTACTGGCGCCTATATCCAGACGGTGGTAGGCCGGAAATCGCAGGCTGTTGCGGTCCGCCTCAACGGTCATCCAGTAGTAGCGCCATTCCCGTAGAACTGGATCCCAGAAGTACATATTATAGCGCCCCAGGGTTCCTGCGTACGGCATACCTGAAGCAAGGGTAAACTGCGCGCTTACCCGCCAGTTGCGCTTAAAACTGTATGTCGCAATGGCGCTAAGGTTGTGGCGGCGGTCAAAGGAGGTGTAGAACTCCAGGGTGTCGGAAATAAACCGGCTGAACGCAAGGGAGTATGAAATCCAGCCTGTCAGGTTGCCCGAAGCCTTTTCCACGCTGAAATCCGCGCCGTATGCGCGTCCCCCGCCTTCAGAAAACATGCCCGCGTCAAGATCAGTCACGTCCAGTGCCTCGTTAAACGCCAGAAGGTTGGTGTAGTGCTTGTAGTAAGGCTCCACCCTGATGCGGGAGCCGTCTTTGAACAGGTGTTCGTATCCCACGATGAAGTGATAGGCGTGCTGTGGATCATAATGACCGTAAACAGGAATCCAAAAATTGGTGGGGATGCGTCCGCCTTCGGGCAGAATCATGGCAAGGTTCTGGTAAAAATTTCCCACCGAGACGTTTAAGGCATCGTCGGCAGTAAGAAAATACTTGGCCGAAACCCGCGCCTCAGGCTCGTAATAGTAGTTATCCAGACTGTCTATGCCTGTCATTTCGCTGGAGATTGAGTCGCGCAAGGTGTCGGGATAAAAGGCGTGGTAGACGCTAAATCGAGTGCCCGCCTGGAGCAGGAACAGCGGGTTGGGTTTGTACTTCCAGGATGCATATGCTGCGCCGTACTCCGGACGTCCGTCCACGTCGTAGGTTCCAAACGGCTCAAAGTCGGCTTTAAAGATAAACCGCAGGTAGCTTGCCTCTCCCCCGAATTCGACGGTGCTGCGTTCCGCAGGTCTGATAAAGGCAAAGCGGGCGGAGATGTCGTCTATGGTATTCGCTTCATCCAGAAAATCGCTGAACTTAAAATCGGCCTCATACCTGCTCCACCCCACCCAGGCCTTGGCAATCCACGGATCAGGAAGCTCCTGAATGAGCCTGACGGTCGCAAGCTGGTTGCCCCACTCCACGCTTATGGGTATGTTTTCCTCGGCTAAGTCAAGCTTATCCTTGGTGTAGAAAAGAGTGGCCTGGAGCCTGGTTTTGGGAGCGGGACGCCAGGTCAGCACCGTATGGACATCGTAGAAGAAATAGGGGAAATCAAAATCAAAGAATATCGGTATAACCTTGTCAAAATAGGTGCGGCGTGCCGTGATTATGCCTCCCAGGTTATTCCATTTCCCCCACACCGCCCCTTCGGTGGCAAGCAAGCTTGCGGCCAGGTATCCTCCCAGCGGTTCAGGATCGGCGCTTTCCACGTCGAGCACCGCTGAAAGGCGGTTGCCGTAGCGTACCGGGAATCCGCCGGTGAGAAACTCCACCCCGCCGACAGCATCGATCATAAAGGTGGAGAGGAATCCTCCGAAATGAAAGGGATTGTACAGCACCATGTTGTCCAGAAGTATGAGGTTCTGATCAGGGCTTCCACCGCGCACATAGAGCGCTGAAGTGAAGTCACTGACAAACGTTACCCCGGGCAGAGTCATGAGCGTCCGAAAAAGGTCGCGCTCCACCATGGCCGGCACGTTCTTGAGCGCCTGCTTGTCAATGCGGAATGCGGACGCGGTTACCTCCTGCTCAAACTCCTTTCTGCGCGCTGAAACCTGCACCGCAGGCATGAGGATGGCCGAGCGCTGAAGCCTGACGTTCTCGAAAATGACCGACGCCTCATCGACAAGGGCTATCCTGCGTTTTACTTCCTTGTAGCCGATCATGGAAAACACCAGGGTGTAGTTGCCGCGCGGCACCCGGTCAAGCTTGTAGTAGCCGTTGGACGCGGTACAGGCGCCGAACTCAGTGCCTTCAAGATAGACGCTGCAGCCCGGGATGACGTCGGCAGTGGATTTATCTGTCACCGAGCCTGATACGCTCGCTGCACACAACGTCAAAATCAATGCAAGGATATACTACCCCCTTTAGAGAGGTTGAAGCGTTTCGTTGACATCATCAAACCACAGTCTATAATTAGTTATTATGCTTACTGACGACGCCTTAGTCAAGAAGGTTGCCGCCCGAGAGGGCGTTAATGAAAAACTGGTGCGCGACGCTTTAGCGAACGGCACCATCGTAATCCCCTATAACCGCAAACGTCCGCGTCCGATAGAACCCTTGGGAATAGGGACTGGTTTAACCACCAAGGTCAATGCCAACATCGGCACCTCGCCTTCTATTGCAAAGGTTGCAAATGAACTGGCGAAATTGAAAGCAGCAGTTGATGCAGGCGCGGATACGGTTATGGATCTTTCCACCGGCGGGGATATAGATGAAGTAAGGAGAGCGATCATCGCGGCGTCGGACGTACCCATCGGCACGGTGCCCATCTACCAGGCGGCCTGCGACGCACCTGCTAAGAAGAAGTCGTTTATTGATCTTACCGTGGATGAAATATTTGTTGCGGTGCGCAAGCATCTGGAAGACGGGGTTGATTTCCTGACCATCCATACCGGTATTACCCGGGCAGGAGTGGAGAGATTGAAGAACCGCAAAAGACTGGCAGGCATCGTCTCCAGAGGCGGAGCGATGATGGTTACCTGGATGAAACACAACAACGCGGAAAACCCCTTTGCCGAATATTTTGACAGGTTGTTGGATTTACTTAAGGAGTATGGAGCGTGTCTGAGCCTTGGTGACGGTCTCAGGCCGGGCGCTCTGGCCGATGCATCGGACAGGCCCCAGATTCAGGAATTGCTGATCATCGGCGAGCAGGTTGATAAAGCGAGAGATGCCGGGGTGCAGGCCATGGTGGAAGGCCCGGGCCACGTACCCATAGATCAGATAGAGATGAACATGTTGCTTCAGAAAGAGGTATGCCACGGCGCCCCGTTCTACGTGCTTGGCCCGCTGGTGACCGACGTTGCCCCGGGTTACGACCACATCGTCTCCGCGATAGGCGGCGCCATTGCCGGAATGCACGGTGCGGATTTTCTGTGCTACGTGACGCCGTCCGAACATCTTGGCCTGCCTGACGTTGACGACGTGCGAGTGGGCACCATAGTATCGAGGATCGCGGCACACGCCGCCGATATTGCAAAATACCCTGACAGAGCCAAGGCCTGGGACGAGAAGGTATCAAGATTGAGAGAAGCTTTCAAATGGGATGGAATGATAGCGGCAACCCTTGACCCTGTCCAGGCACGCAAGAAATTCGGGGAATATCCCAGGGAAGAAGGAGACGTGTGTACAATGTGCGGAGAGTTTTGCGCCATCAAACGTTCCAAGGAGGCCTTAAGTGATTAGCTACCGTTTGTTCACGCCCGGTCCAATTGAAGTGGACGAAGACGTGTTAGCCGAATGCGGCAAGGTGTTTCCCTATCATCGTGACCGTTTCTTTGCCGAGGTTGTTGAAAAAACGACCGGGGACATGCAAAAAATTCTGTCTACTGACGCACGGATATTTTTCTTTACCTCGTCGGGTACAGGCGCAATGGAAGCCTCGGTAGTCAACTTATTCTCAGACGGTGATGAGGTTCTCATATCAAGTATCGGCAAGTTCGGTCAAAGGTGGCGCGAGATAGCTGAAGCCTTCCGGTTAAAGGTTCACTTTCTGGAATTTCCTTACGGGGATTCAGCAAATCCACAGCAGGTTGATGAGTATTTGTCCAAGCACCCCTCGATTAAGGCAGTGCTTGCAACATTTGCCGAAACCTCTACCGGAGCAATCAACGACGTGAAGACAATGGGTGAGATTATCCATGCGCATGACAAGGTGTTTGTGCTGGATTCAATTGCAGGACTTGGCGCAGATGAACTCTACATGGACTCCTGGAACATTGATTTAGCAATCGGAAGTACCCAGAAGGCAATCTGCGCACCTCCCGGCCTGTCACTGGTTGCGATAGGCGATCGTGCATGGGCAATGGCTCAGAAATCCACCCTGCCCAAGTATTACTTTAACATGCAGATAGCCGAAAAGTTCCGGGTTAAAGGCTTTACGCCTTGGACTCCGTCCATACCGGTAATGATGTCTTTGGCAAAATCTTTAGCAAATATCACAGAGCGAGGCATCGAGCAGGTCTGGGCAGATCATGCCATGTGGGCAGGCGTTTTCAGGGACAAGGCCGGAGCCATGGGTGCTACCTTTCTGCCCAAAAATCCGTCCAATGCACTTTCTGTCATAAAAATGCCTGACGGGGTGGACTCGACCGAAATCATCGCCGAGATTAAGGAGAAGGAAGGCATTCTGTTTGCCAACGGTCAGCAGGAGCTTAAAGGACACCTGCTCCGCTTCGGACACATGGGACACGCCAACGAGCCTGATACCCTGAAGGCTCTTGAAGTGCTTAAAAAACACGCCCTGCCAAAAATCAAGGGTGAATGATTTGGACAAAGACAGAATATTCTCAGGCATTCAACCGTCTGGACGCCTGCACATCGGCAACTACCTGGGGGCGATAAGCCAGTTCGTTCCCCTGCAGGATTCCTATGACGCCATCTACGGCATCGTAGATTTGCACGCCATGACTCAGTCCTACGAGAAAGACGAGATGCCCGAAAGCATCGTTAACGCCGCAGTCAACTACCTGGCGTGCGGGCTTGATTCCCATAAGGCAACGCTCATGCTTCAATCAGGCGTAGCCGAACACGCCGAACTTGCCTGGATTCTGGCCACCGTAACCTCCCTACCCTGGATTCAGCGGGTGCCTACTTTTAAGGAGAAGGCCAAAAACCAGCCCGACAACGTCAACATGGGCCTGTTCAACTATCCCATACTGATGGCGGCAGACATCCTGCTGTATAAATCGGTGGCGGTCCCGGTGGGTGAAGACCAACGTCCCCACCTGGAGTTGACCCGCGAGATTGCCCGGGCGTTCAACAACCGGTTCGGCTCCTTCTTTCCTGAACCCAGGGAACTAATCGGAAAAGACGAAGCGAAAGTAATAGGTCTGGACGGTGAGAATAAGATGAGCAAGAGTCTGGATAACTGCATTTACCTTGACGACGAAACCGAGGTAATTCGCACCAAGATAAACCGTCAGGGAGTGACCGACCCGGCACGGGTACGCAAAACCGATGCAGGCAACCCGGACATCTGCAACATCTTCACCTGGCATACCCTGTTTTCAACTAAAGAAGAACAGGAGCACTGCGCCAAGCATTGCCGCGCCGGTTCATTCGGCTGTCTGGACTGCAAGAAGATACTGATTGAGAATATCTTGACCTTGCTGGAACCCATTCAGGAAAGGCAGGCCGAACTCAAG
>JAUVJT010000065.1 GCA_030592225.1 Candidatus Stahliibacteriota bacterium
ACACATCGAGCCATGGCTGGGGGGCGGATAACCTGCACGATCCCCCGGCGGTGGGCATCGAGGATGAGAATGGCTCCTGCGGCATCTACTACGAAGGCGAGCTGGTAGACGACCGGGTCATCCGCATGGGGTACAAGAAGGTGTTCAAGCACGACATGGAAGCCTACGCGTTCCTGTCGCCGGGCAAGGTTGTCCTGCGCTACACCCCTATCGAGCCAAAGGTAGTGATCCGCAATATCGGCCAGGAAACCGAGCACTTCTCCGTTGCAATGGATATTTACAATAAATCCGATGAAATTGTCTATCATCACGTTTTTGGTGCGTTCGATTTGTTGCCTGGATACAATGATACTCTTACAGGTCCATGTTGGGAACCCGGCGAGATTGGAGAAACCTACGAGCTGAAAGTGTTCTCACTCACGGGTCTTGCGATCCTGAGAGATGAGTGTAAGTACAACGACACCCTTATTCAGCATTGCCTGGTGCACTGCGACGACACTCTGGGCTACGACTGGAACTTCGGCGACTGGCGCAGTTGGGGCATAAACTACGGCGACTATCACTTTATGACCTCCTACGGCGTAGACAACGGCGTTTTGGTCAAGGGCGGGCGAACCTGGATTAGCGACGTTTACGGCACCGGCTATCCCGCGATAGAACTTTACGAGGCCAACTCCGGCTGCGGCGCAACAGGCCCCAGCAACGAAGTAGCCCAGGGGACCTGCGAAACCTTCCAGGTCGGCTGGAACGAGGCCTGGTTCGGCGGCTTCGGAGTTTTTGTTAAATCCGGCAATCCGGGCAACATCTGGGCAGCCTGCACTCCCGCCTCCACTCCTAGCGGTTACTACGGCGAGTCGGGCATGTTGACCTGGCCTGGCCCGCATTCCTGTTACCTGGGCAGCGGCTCCGGCCGCGGCGCATGGTTGAACGGCTCCTCGTTCCACTGGGGCGGTCATTATTCAAGCTACTATACTGGTATGAACGAGCTGTTCGTGCACCTTGGGTTCGGTGAATACCCGCTGTCGCCTCTGCCTGTCCCGCCCTGCTACGATGAGAAGCCCCACGACGTAACCGCGTTCCGCATGGAAGAGCCCAACATTGACTTCGTCGAGGCCGGAGTTGCCATCACCCCGGAGATTGCTGTGGCCAACCTCGGTCGTCAGGCCGAGCCTGACGGCGGGGTCTTTCCGGTGAAATTTTACGCCATCGATACCTATGGTAAGATTAACGGGGTTGAGAATGACACCATCTTTGCCGACACCCAGCAGGTTTCCCACATCGGCTGGATGGGCGAGGACACCGATGATCCCGATACCCTGTTCGTCGAGATGGATGAATGGGTGCCCCAGGGCGTGTGCCACTCGACCGAGCCGTTCGTGTTCTACGAGCTTATCGGCCTGGTTCAGTTGGGTGAGGTTGGTCCTGACGAGAGCGATCACTGCCCGTACAACGATACCGTACGCCGCAACGTAACTTGTTTAAATTCATACGACGTGGGTGTGATTGATATATGGTGGCCGGAGGAACCGGATGAGCTGCCTGACATCTATGGTCCTGGTAGCACCATTACCCCGAGCTGCATGGTTGAGAACTTCGGCTACCATGCAGTACACGATATCGAGGTTCGATTCGAGGTTCGTGACGTTGACTCAAATAACGTGGAGCTGTGGCACAGCCTGCAGAACATCAGTTTCCTTGACTGGCGGGGCAACCCTGTTGACAATCCCTACACCATTGAAGTCAACTTCCCCACCTACAACGTTTTTACTGACTACCATCATCAAACACACATTGCTTTTACAATTCTTGAAGGTGATAATTGTCCTGATAATGATGACGAGGTTCGACACATCATATCTGGTGTTGATGGTAAAGGTAACATCCCGAATAATTTTAACTTGGATGTATCTAATTCGGTAAACAAAGGTGAAACCGGAGTCAGATTTGCTGTACCGTATGAAACTACAGTTAACATCGATGTTTTCGACATCACAGGACGACAGGTTAAATCGCTTATAAGTGAGACCTGTCAGCCGGGTGAATACTCAAGGACGTGGGACAGGACAGATAACGCAGGCCGCAGTGTGGCGGCAGGCGTATACCTTATCCGCATGCAAGCGGGTGAGTTCAATGCGGTGCGCAAGGCCATTATTATCCGCTAAGGGTATGTGCAGGTTTCAAATGAGCTTGACAATCACGAAGCGGAGGCTAGAATAGTAGTTAAAAGAATTAAATCGAACCAAGGAGTTTGAGTGAAGAAAATCGCTTTCCTTACCATAGGAATATTACTTGCTGCAGGAAGCCTGCCAGCTAAACCGAGCCTTGCATCACTTGAGGAGAAGGTGGCCAGAAACCCAGGCAACGCCAAAGCGGTATACGCGCTTACCCGGCGCTACTGCGAGGAAGATTCAGCGGTGCAAGCGGTTGAGACCTACAAGCGTCTTGCCGAGCTTGATATGGACGCCGCCTCGGAGATTTTCCTCCGCGCCAAGATCGCCGTATATCTCGATATGGAACCCTTTTTCCCCCATCCGGTGTGCGATTCCATGGCCATGATGCCACGGTTCAGTGATGACGCCAACTGGATTGTTTTCCATGCCGTGAAGGCAGGGAAACTCAACGTTGGCACAATGGACGTTATGGGGGAGAATTTCCGTTGGATTACCGACGATGCCAGACAAAATTTGAATCCATGCTTTGCAGGGTCAAAGGATCGCTTCATTTTCACCCGCAAAACCGCTGACGGGCAAGGCACCGAGATTGTGTTTCATAACGCTGAAGGCGGCGAGACAGAGGATGTGGTGTTTACCGACAGAATCTCGGTGCTGGAAAGCCTGGATTGGGCAGGAGAGAACGCGCCGGTGCTTTTTACCTTCATTTCAACGAATACCCTGTCGGGTGAGATTGCCATGTATAATCGTAAGGCGGGAGAGTTCAGTGAGGTTACTCAAAATTCCTACACCGACCGGTATCCCCGCTACTCGCAGAATGGAAAACTTATTGCCTATGTCCAGGATAAGAAACTTCACTACGACGTGTTTATCATGAACACCAAGGGCAAGGTGAAAGAAAGAATCACCACCTCTATAGGGGCGGATTTGTCCCCGGATTTTGGTGACGGTGATCGCAAGATAGCATTTGTCTCCGATCGTCATGGAGGCGGACAGTTCGACATATTTGTTTATGATCGCAAGACCGGTGAGGTGATACCAGTTACCTACCACGAAATGGATGATAGTTTTCCAGATCTTTCGCCGGACGGCAACTGGCTTCTGTTCCAGTCAAACAGAGGCGATGGCCGGCCGCGCGCGTACATAGTTTCTTTAAACCAGCCTGTCTCGGCTGAAAGTTTGCTGGTCGAGATCGAGGCTCAGGGAAAATAAGGAGGTACACTATGAAAAAAAGGCCTGTTAGCCTGGTCTTTGGTTTAGGGGTATGCATAGTCCTTGTTTGTATAACGTCAGGAGCGCTCCAGGCAGGTGAGCTTAGTTACTCTGTGAACCTGGCTTTTTCTGAAGTAAGCATCCAGACGCAAAAGGGATACACCATGCTCTCGTTCGATGGGGCCTACTACGAGAATGAGCCCGGGTATCCGTTGCTGCCCTATATGGTTAAACGATATCTTCTACCCAGAGGGATGAGGGTTACAAACGTCGCGCTTCACGTTGACGATGTGGGCGTCATACCGTTGAGTAGTCCCGTTTATCCGGCCCAGCCGCCAAGACCGATAGGCCGGCAGGTCTCAGGTTTTGTCGATCCCCTGCAGGAGGTCTACTCCGCCGATGATCCCGTTTCGGATTTTGGGGCATCACTTGTAGGTGAGGGCCTGCTGGAAGGTGAGAAGATTGTATCGGTTGCAATCAATCCCCTGCGCTATATTCCTTCGGTGGGCAAGTTAGAGATTGCGGAACGGATGGTGCTTACCATCGAGTACGAACCGGATCCCGACTACTCCTCACCCTGGGGTCTGTCTGCAAGTCAGGAACAGAGCGCCTGGGCAAGGACAGAAAAGCTGATTGAAAACCCGGAATTGTTGACCGCGCCCCCCATGTCCTTTACGCTGGCAGATAATACCTATCGTCA
Source organism: Candidatus Stahliibacteriota bacterium (assembly GCA_030592225.1). Taxonomy (GTDB): domain Bacteria; phylum Hydrothermota; class Tepidihabitantia; order B3-TA06; family B3-TA06; genus B3-TA06. The sequence continues at coordinate 4,084 of JAUVJT010000065.1, forward strand.
TGCCATAGTCACCCCCAATGCTCTGCGCGCCACTTTTGTACAGCTGGCATCGTGGAACACGGCCAGGGGGGTCAAGGATACGGTGCTGATCCTGGAGAGTATCGCCACCCAATATCCGGGCAGAGACCTTGCCGAGAAAATTCGCAATTTCGTCATATACGCCCACGACGAGTGGGGACTCGAGTACCTGCTACTGGGCGGCGACGACGTGCTGGTTCCCACCAGGGACTGCTACGTGTCTTCGGTGGCTCATGGCCCCAAGGATACCATCCCTACCGATATGTATTTCGGATGTCTTGATGGTGATTGGAACTCAGACGGCGATGCCACGTGGGGTGAGATGGGCGATGACGTTGATCTTTTCGCCGAGGTTGTGGTGGGCCGCGCCTGCGTTAACGACATCGATGAAGCCACTTTGTTCATCAACAAGGTCAAAACCTACCAGGATACCCCGGCATCAGGATACGCTTACAAGCTGCTTTTGCCATCGGAGATACTGTGGACGGACCCTTACTATCCAGGCGATTCCACCAACAATGATATCGCGGCGATGGCTCCCTCCGGAACCCAAATATCCAAACTCTACGAGACTCAAGGTACGCTCTCTCGCCAGGCGGTCGAAGATTCTTTAAACTCAGGGATGGGACTTGCTCATCACTGCGCCCACGGCAACGAAACTGCACTATCGTGCGCCGACTACGCTTTCTACAATTGGCAGGCCGAGGCGCTGGTTAACGGTGACAAGCTGACCGTGTATGCTTCCATAGCCTGCAACGTCGGCGCTTTCGACTACGAAGGATTCGGCGGTTGCCTGGTTGAGGGATTCCAGAGAGCCAAGCAGGGCGGAACCGTGGCCTGGGTAGGCAATTCGCGCTACGGTTGGGGGACTCCTCCCTACCGCGGCCCCTCGGAGGATATCGACGTTTCCTTCTTTGAAAAAGTCTACGACCCGGGCAATTCCGAGATAGGCCCTTCTCTGGCGGATGCCAAGGAAGATAACCTTGGATGGAGTGGTTCTTACTACGGCCGCTGGTGTATCTATGAGCTTAATCTTCATGGCGATCCTGCCATGTCTGTCCATTACCGGGATCCTTCGGAGTTTGAAGTTAGCTACGACGAACCTTACGAGGGACAGGAGATTTTCACGGTAACGGTTTCCTCCCAGGCTTCCTATCCTGTCGATAATATGCTGGTTTGTGTTCAGCAATCTTCTTCTGACACTTATTCCTGGGCGTATACCGACGCTTCGGGAATTGCTACTTTGATTGTATCGTTTACTTCAGGAAGCGCGGACCTTTCAGTGACCGGTTCAAATCACAGCACCTGCTATGAAAACAATATCCAGATAGGCACCAGGAAGGCGCAGATATCCCTCGCGCCCGACACCAGTTGGCTGGATGTTGAGGTGGACGGCCTGTCGTCTTCCTTTACCGTATCCAACGTGGGTACCGACACCTTGCGTATCAGCAGCATAATGCCTTACCAGACCTCCTGGATAGATTCGGTGTTCCCCACGGATTGTAACATCATGGAAGAGGTATCTCGCAACATTGAATTCTTTGCCGATACCACAGGGCTTGAAGACGGCATCTACCTTGGCAAACTCTCCATCTCCAGCAACGACCCCGATCGTCCTGTTGTTTATCATCCAATCAAACTTATCAAGGGCGACTGGCCCGATATTGAGGTCTCTCCGGACACCCTGGTGTTTGATGTCGCGGCAGGTGATCCCTTAACTCTCTCCTGCGACGTTTCCAATCAGGGACGCGCCGACCTGGAGGTATCCTCCATCTTAACCACCACGTACTGGGTAACGAACATAACCCCTGCCAGCCTTAGTATCCCCGTTGGTGCCGGGTCCGCGTCGGTCTCCATCACGGTTGACACCACCGGGCTTGGTTTCGGCACCTACCAGGGTTCAGTCCTGTTCGCAACCAATGATCCCGACGAAGAAGAATACGTGCTTCCCGTAACACTCAATATGGGCGCTCCCGATATAGTCCTTTCACCTGACACCCTGCAATTTTTCTTCTCCTGGGAAGAGGATGCGGTGAACAAACTGGAGGATGATCTTAACGTGGCCAACGAGGGTGATCGTATCCTCGAGGTCAGTAACATTATCCCCGGCAAAAAATGGATAACGGTTTCAGAACCAACGTCGTTTGACCTTGACCCGGACGACTCCCGTGACGTGCACGTTACGGTGTACGCCGAGCATATGAAACAGGGGGTCTACGACGCCTATATCACCCTGCGTTCCAACGACCCGGACGAGCCGGATGTACGTGAGCCGGTACGTCTTTTGGTGGAAGAGACCCCGCCCAGTATTTCCTGCAGTCCTGATACCGCAGTAATGGATAAGGAAACCATGCGCGGCTCGTTCTGGGTTTGTAACCTCGGTATGCGCGATCTCATTGTAAGTGAAGTGTCGACCGAAACCCCGTGGATATACGGTGTATACCCGCCATCCTTTATTCTTCGCGGCAGGGATAGCGCCCAGGTTTCCATGATCGGTGATGCGTCAAAGATTAACGAAGGGCCGACCATGGGCATGGTTCTTCTTAAGACCAACGACGTCAAGAACCTGGAATACGAAGAACCGGTTAAACTGGGCAGCTCCTCCGGTGTCGCCGATGCCGATTTGCCCAAGGTGTTCGAGCTTTCGCAGGTGACGCCTAATCCGGTGTCGAGTGATTGCCTGATTCGCTTTGCCGTACCGTACGAGGCGGTTGTTTCGGTGTTCATGTACGACGTGACCGGGAAGAAAGTCAGGACATTCGCTGAGGGGCGCACCCAGCCGGGCTATCACATGACGCCCTGGATGGGAATAGACGATGCGGGACGTCGGCTTCCGCAAGGGGTATACCTTTTGCGGATGCAGAGTCCTGAGTACACCTCGGTTCAGAAAATCGTACTGATGCGTTGATCGCGAGCATTCAGTAAAGCAGAAAAATGTAGAAGAGGGGCTTGCGTGATGCAAGCCCCTCTTTGTTTTTTGCCAACCATTAACGAAAAGCTCGCAGAACTTGAAAACCTCCAGGAATCGGATAATACTTAGTGACAAGGTATTTAAGACGGATGCGTGATCGTCCTTATAAACCGAGAGGTTTGGCTCAGGATGCATCCTCCAACTCCCTTTTTAATCGTGAACAGAAAGCTTGACATAGGTGCTAATTGGCGTATCCTTGCGGCCAAGGATTGATGTGAAACTACTGGAGTATCAAGCAAAGGAGTTTTTCGCAAAGGCCGGGATACCGGTTCCGCGGGAGAAACTGGTGCTTTCAGTTAACGAAGCACTATCCGCAGCCGGTGAGTTAGGCCTGCCCTGTGTGCTCAAAGCCCAGGTGGGCGTGGGAGGACGCGGCAAGGCCGGAGGGGTGAAGTTAGCCAAAACAACCGACGAAGTCTCCTCTCACGCCGACGCCATCCTGGGTATGGACATCAAGGGCGAACGAGTGGAGCGTCTCCTTTGCTCAGAAGCAATCAACTTTACTGAGGAGTTTTACGCCTCAATCACCACCGATCGCGCCAATCGCAGTATGGTTCTGATGGTTTCTGCTGCAGGCGGGGTGGATATCGAGCAGGTGGCTGCTCAAACCCCGAACAAGATTCTCAAGATCTCGGTAGACCCTTTGCTTGGCCTTCAAACCTTCCAGACGCGGCGTGCCGCGATGTTCCTGTCCGACGATAAGGAAATCCAGAAACAAATCGCCGCAATCCTGGCAAAGCTCTACCGCATGTACGTCTCTAATGATCTTTCCCTGGCCGAGATAAACCCGCTGGTACTCACCTCGGATAACCAGGTTATAGCCCTTGACGCCAAGGTAATCATTGACGACAACGCAATGTTCCGCCATCCCAATTTCGAGGGCTACCGCATCCTCTCGGATGACGAAGTCCTGGAGCAGGAGGCCAAGCAACACGGGCTTTCCTACATCAAGCTTTCCGGCAAGGTGGGCTGCATCGTGAACGGGGCGGGATTGGCCATGGCCACCATGGATCTCATCAAGCGCTACGGCGGCGAGCCTGCAAATTTCCTGGACGTGGGCGGTTCTTCCTCGCCCGATAAGATGCTGGTCGCAATCGATCTGGTTACCCGCGACCCTGGTGTACGCTCCATCTTCGTCAACATCTTCGGCGGCATCACCCGGTGCGACGACATCGCCTCCGGATTGCTTCAAGCCGCCAAGGACGCCCCCCTCACATTACCCGTGGTCGTTCGTCTCACCGGCACCAACGAAGTCGAAGCGCACAAGATACTTGAGGGAACCAGCTTTATCCCCGCATCCGACATGGCCGACGGGGCACGCAAGGCAATCGAGCAGGCGGGAGGTAGTTGATATGGCAAAGCGCTTTAACGACGAGGACCTCAAGCGGACAAAAGAAGCGCTTCGAGAACAGGGCGCGGAATGCAAAAACTTCAAGCCGGACACCGTTAAGTTCCTTCTGGTGGAGTACGAGAAGTGTCACGAGAAGGCAGTCCACTATGATCGTCTTTCATGGATAGTAGGAGCGTTCATTGTCGGCGCTTCTTCTCTGGTGACCGCATTGGGCTTACGCCTCAACGGTGCAAACGGCCTGGAAACTTTCTTGAAACGTACGCCTTTGGCTATACTTGCAATCGTACTTCTCGTAGCATGGTGGCTTATATACGAACGTAACCGGGGATGGGTGGAGATATTAAACGAGCGTATAAAGGACATAGAGCGCGCCTTGGGGATATACGGGATTGGCGGCTATCTTTCGGTTGGCTCACAACAGAAAGGAATGTGGCGTGAGAATCTGGAACGTATTGCATTGACCGAAAAGCTTAAGTTTCCTCCCGGAAACGGCAGCACCTTCCATATGGGTAGTTGGCCAATGCATCTGGTCGTAAAGCTTCTGGTCATTGTACTATCCGTCTTGGCCGCTATCCTATGGGTGTTCCCGCTTATCCAGGAGTTTTTGATTCCATGAGCATTTTTGTAGATAACGACACGCGGCTCCTGGTTCAGGGCATCACCGGACGCGACGGGCTGTTCCACGCCATGCAGATGAGGGATTACGGCACCCAGGTCGCAGGCGGCGTTACCCCTGGTAAGGGCGGCCAGACGGTAGAGGGATTTCCAATATTCAATTCCATGCACGAGGCGGTGGCCAAGACCGACGCCAACACATCAATAGTTTTTGTTCCGGTACAGTTCGCCTCCGATGCAATCATCGAGGCTGCCGACGCAGGCATCAAGCTCGTCGTCTGCATTACCGAAGGCCTGCCGGTTCTTGATATGCTTAAGGCAGTGAGTTATCTCGATAAGAAGGGAACAAAACTTATCGGCCCCAACTGCCCGGGCGTTATCTCACCTGGAAAATCAAAGGTCGGCATCCTGCCCGGTCACATCTTCCGTGAAGGCAATATCGGCGTCGTGTCCCGGTCCGGGACCCTGACCTACGAGCTGGTGAGTCATATCACGAATGCGGGCATGGGGCAGTCAACCTGTGTGGGCATCGGCGGCGACCCAATTATCGGCTCTAACTTCCTGGACGTTCTCCGTCTGTTCAGGGATGACCCCCAGACCGAGGCTGTCGTTTTGGTTGGCGAGATAGGCGGTTGTGACGAGGAGGAGGCGGCAAAATTCATCCGGCAGAAACACAGTAAACCCGCGGCAAAGTTCGTCCAGCAGGAACTCGGCAAACCCGCGGTGGCGTTTATTGCCGGTCGCACCGCGCCCAGGGGTAAGCGCATGGGACACGCCGGAGCCATCATTTCCGGGTCGTCGGGCACCGCTGAAGAAAAGGTGGCGGCGCTCACCGCGGCAGGCATCCCGGTTGCGGATGAGCCGGCTCAAATCGCTCAATTGCTAAAGGAAAAACTCGCATGAAACTTAAACGCAAGGACTTTCCCCTCACCACCGTAGAAGAACCGAAGGGATTCATTCACATCTACAAAGATTTGTGCAAGGGCTGCGATATATGCGTTATGATGTGTCCCAAGGATATTCTGGCACTGGGTGATGACCTTAAGGTACACGTGGTCAACCCCAAGGACTGCATCGTATGTCAGTTATGCGAGTGGCATTGTCCGGATTTTGCCATCTTTATCGAGAAGAAGGAGAAGGTCAAGAAATGAGAAAGCTTGTTTCGGGCAACGAAGCCTGTGCAGAAGGTGCCATCCGCGCCGGGATACGTTTCTTCGGAGGGTATCCCATCACCCCTTCCACCGAGATTGCCGAACACATGGCCGAGGAGCTTCCCCGGACAGGCGGAGTGT
>JAUVJT010000188.1 GCA_030592225.1 Candidatus Stahliibacteriota bacterium
CCTTTACCCGCTCCTCCTGGTACTCCTCGCTTTCGAATACACTGGGAATCTGGCTGCGGCAGGCCTTGACGAAGGTGTCCATGGCCGAGGCGAATTGCCTGGCGGTGCCGTTCTTCAGGCCGACGGTCAACGGCTCGGAAGGCCGCTCAAAATTATACACGTACACCCAGTCCAGGGGATTTTTTTCCTTGTGGGCGCGGCGGCGGATCAGCGAGGAGGTTGTGGTCATGCGGCCGGTGCCCTGGGGACCGGATACGTAGCAGTTGAACCCAGGGGTGCCGTGGGCCAGCGCGAACGTAATTGAGCGTACGCCGCGTTCCTGACCTATGGTGCCCTGTAAGGGTTCGATGTCATCGGTCGTCTTGAACGAAAATTTTCCCGGATCCATGCGCGTCCGCAAACGTTCCGCGGGTATGCGCTTAACTTCCCTCAAACTCTTTTTTTTTGCAGAAGGTGTGGATTTCTTTGCAGTCATGCGCCCAGTATAGTAATGGTTGAGGGGTTGTCAAATAGTTGCGTGCTCGGCTTGCGCTCCGCGCACACGTCGAATACTTACACTCTAGTCTGCTGCTTGTGTCCGACCCCTGCCCTTTGAGCGCTTTATGCGTTCATAGGGTATGCGTCGCCCCTACAACTGATTATGGAGTGCAACGACCGTGGTGGAGGGCGGACTCTCCAGTCCGCCCAATATCTTTACCAGCGGGTTGGAGAACCCGCTTTCCTTAGTCCCTCACCCCGACCCTCTCCCAAGGGGAGAGGGAGTAAATGGTTCTCCTCTCCCTCCGGGAGAGGAGTTAGTGGTGAGGGGAATAAAAATGAATCAGTGTACCACCAGCACCGGGCAGGTAGTGCCCTGAAGCACTCTCATGGAGGTCGAGCCCAGGGCCTTGCGTTCGGTGGCGTCAAGCCCGCGCGAGCCTACAATCACCAAATCGTAGGTCTCCTCTTTAACCAATCGCAGGATGCCGTCCTCGGCCTTCTCGTCATACAAAAGCTCTTTATGCAGCACAACGTCGCTGTCTTCAAACACCCGGGCGGTTATTTTCAGTATGCGCCTGCCGTCCTCGCGGATGGCCTCGACAATCTCCGGTCTCAGGTCGTCGGCATACATACCGGGGACGTACGCGGCGTAAACCAGGGTGACCTCTGCGCCCATGCACGCCGCTATGCCCTTACCAATCTCGGCAGCACGCATGGCATTGTCCGAGCCGTCGGTTGCTATCAATATCTTCTTAAACATGCGTCGCTCCTCTCTTAACTTTCGACTTTTAGAACCGCTCCACCCGTAACACATCCCGCAACACATCTTTTCTCAGGTTAGTTACGGTATTAATACTGCTCCTCCTTGAATTTGACTTTCCTTCATCATCCGCAGCACATGATTGGCCTCTCGCAGTTCGAACTCCGTTATCTTCGTCTTGATGGGAATCTTGCTTGCGTAGTCGAGCAGTTGGCGTACGTCTTCATGGGTGCTGTTGGCCACCGATCGCAACGTTCTCTCACCGTATATCAACTCATAGGGGAAAGCGGGGATGTCAGTCATGGTGATTCCAGCCAGGGCGATGGCGCCGCCCGGTCTGAGGTGCTTGAGCGAGGCGGGAACCAGCGGTCCTGCCGGGGCAAAGATGATGCCGGCATGAATTTGGGAGGGCGGTGACTCATCAGCGATGCCGGTCCACTCCGCGCCCAACTTCTCGGCCAGCGCTCGATTGGCCGGGGTGCGTGAGAACACGAACACCCGTATCCCAAGGTAGCGCGCAACCTGGATGGTTACGTGCGCGGAGTTACCGAACCCGTACAGACCCAGTATCTGTCCTCCCCTTGCGCCGGAGAGTCTTAACGCGCGGTAGCCGATGACCCCGCCGCACATCAGGGGCGCGGCCTGGGCATCACTAATACCATCGGGTAGGGGATAGGCCGAATCTTGCGGAACGATCACGTACTCTGCGTAGCCGCCGTTGACGTGGTACCCGGTGAATCGAGCGTTGGGACACAGGTTCTCTTTACCTCCCAGACAGAACTCGCACTCCCCGCAGGTGGAATACAGCCAGGGTACGCCAACCCGCTGGCCCAATCTCTCAAGTGCGACACCGTCACCCAGCTTGTCTATCTTGCCCACTACCTCATGCCCGGGCACGATAGGCAAAACCGGCAAATTCAGATCGCCCTCAACCGTGTGCAAATCGGTGTGGCACAACCCGCACACCGAAACCTTCACCTTTACCTCGGCAGGCCCGGGTTCGGGAACATCCAAATCCACCGGCTTAAGCGGCTCGGTCTCAATGGGCCCCGGTTTAGAAAGTTGCATCGCCTTCATTAATCCTATCCTTTTTGCGAGAATAGTCGGTTTGATGCGGTAGTCAAGTCTTTTGAATGCGTCACGGTGTTGATTGATGGGGGGCAGGCTCATGAAGTTATGGAAATGCCCCGGAGGGGTACGGGTGTTACGGGGGTGTTATGTCCTTAGATTCCCGGAGCGCAAGCGACGGTTTAGGTGTTACGGGCGGGTTGACATACTCGATCTGCGGACTAAAGTCAAGGCAATGGTGTACTTACTTCTTGTTTCTTTGATTGCCGCCGCTCCTTCACAGGGCGCTGCACAGTCAATCAAGGCGGAGTTCGGCTCAATGGCACGCTGGTGGGTGGGTAACGCACGCCAGGAAGGCTGGCACGTTGACTCGGTGGACGCCTGGGTGTTTGAGCGAACCATGGAGGAGTTCGGAGTATACCTTGATCACAAGTTCGGGGAACGCAAGCGCGACAAGATATTTGCGCACATCGAGACCCCATACGATTTATCGAACGCGCTCGACAAGGTTACAGGCAGGCGCTTCGGGGCGATTTTCTTTGACTTTTATTTCTGGCTTGATGCGCAGAGCGCAAGCACCCAGGGGTGGTTGACTTATGAAAGCGAGCACTTCCGGTTCTCTTACCATCCTGCAAGTGCGGCCGAGATTGATATCCGTTTGATTGCGGCGGTGGCCGAGCAGGGTTTTACCGATATTACCAACATCCTTGAGCCGGATTCTACTCGGCAGGCAAGATTTTCAAGAATCCTGCACCACGACGGCGTCTGTCTGAACTACACCGGCGGCAAGATACCGGTGCGGCTGTATTCTAACAGGGGTGAGTTTGCCGGCGCTGAACAGGCATCGGGCGGGCAGACCGGGTTCAGGCCGGTATGGCACCAAGACAGCGTGGGTTATGATTTGTGGATAGACCTCATCTACCCCGGCCCTGCAGGTCTTTTCGGCCTGCCCCACGAGATAGCGCACGCACTGGCCCTGGTCTATTTGTCTAATGAGGAACTCCTGGGCGAGCTTCTGGCACCTGCTAAGCCGGTTCCTCGCAATCTCCTACGCGAGGCGGTGCTTACCGATGACATCCTGCGGCTGGAGGGCTGGGCGTACATGGTGCAGTACAATCACACCGCATACGTCAGACTGGATATGTGGAATTCCAGCAGCGAAATTATGGCGAGGATGGACAAGGTGTACGGATTCCCAGACGCCTACAACCTTTTGACAGGGGAGACCCCTCAAACCTTTGCCGAGCGGGTGGCAGATGAGTTGGGGCTTTCCAGGGTATTGGGCAGCGGGGAGACGACGCGGTTTCTTTTCGCCTCGGCTGATTTAATTCGTTTTCTTCACGAGACCTACGGGGCACCAAAGCTTGCCGAGTTCCTTACAAACAGAAAGCCTCCCATTGACGCTGTGTTTGACGTCTACGATCTGACCCCCTACGCATTGGAGGAAAAATGGAAGAGCGACGTTCTGGATCAGTGAAGACCGCATTCTGGTACATCTACATCCTGCAGTGCCGAGACGGGTCGTTGTACACGGGCATCGCAAAGGACGTAATGAAGCGACTTGCCAAACACAACGCAGGCAAGGGTGCACGGTACACCCGTAGCCGCAGGCCATGTCTTCTGCGTTTTATGGAGCGCCACGCCTCGCGCTCCAGCGCGCTCAAAAGAGAGGCGGCCATAAAGAAACTCTCGCCTGCGGAGAAACGCGCGCTCGTCCGTTCCTGCCCTGCTTTTTGATTTCATCCAACTCAATCTATTGACATTCTGAAAGTTAAGCTTATTATAAGGTGATTATCCATGAAACCGGAGTGATTTGACAAGCTGCGAACTGATAAGTCCAAATAAGTCAGGAGCTTGTCTGTTATTAAACCTGAATTCTAGCTCTTTGAGGTAGAGATACAGTTTCCG
>JAUVJT010000173.1 GCA_030592225.1 Candidatus Stahliibacteriota bacterium
CGGCAAGTAGTATGTACGCCTCGTATGGGTAGTGAGGATGATAAGGATGGTAGTAGCCTCCGCCGAGCAATCCACCCACGCCGACATAAGCGGCCAGGGAGCCTTTGGGTAGGCCGGCGCTGAGGGGGAAGTGCCACAGGTATCCGGCCTGGATGGTAAACTTGTCGCTGATCAAGTTCCAGCCGACGGTGGCGTCAATGGCATTGGTTCGATTAAGCCAGAACTTGGCGGTGATGCCGGTCGGTTCGCCTAACTGGATACCCAAACCCACGTTACCGTGCGATGCCTGGGCAATTCCTACCATCCCTATCATCAGGACAATAGCCAAAATAAGTATGCGTTTCATATTGCCTCCAGTTTTGCATTTATCATAGTCACGATAAGCGGGTTGTCAACTTGAAATGCACCGAACTTTTGCATACACTACGGGAAAGGAGAAATTAATGGCAAGCGAGAAACCAGTTAATCGCCCGGCAGCTTTAATAACCGGCGGAACCTCGGGCATCGGGGCCGCCTACGCGCACAGGCTGGCCGCTGCAGGCTACGACCTTATCCTTACCGGACGCAGGGAAAAGCTCTTAGAGAAGTTATGCGATGAGTTGTCTCAGAAACACGGCATCCTGGCAGGTTACGTGGTTGCGGAACTTGCCGACGAGAGGCAAGTCAAAAAAATTGAACGACTCATCAAGCGCATACCCCGTCTGCGAATACTTGTAAACAACGCCGGGTACGGGCATCCGGCTTGCTTTCACGAAGACGATATCGCCGCTCAGTTGGACATGCTGATGGTGCACAACGTGGCCGCCCTGCGCTTGACCCACGCCGCTGTGTCTGGAATGATTGCCCAGGGCAGGGGGGCTATAATAAACGTGTCCTCGGTGGCCGCGTTCATGGTCAGCCCACGCAGCATGATGTATCATGCCACCAAGGTGTTCCTCAACTCCTTCTCCGAGTCACTGGCACTGGAGCTGTGGGACGCCGGCATTCGGGTGCAGGTCTTGTGCCCGGGCTTCACCAGGACCGATTTTCACGCAAAGCTGGGCATGGGCGATGAGCACCCCATCTTTACCCGATACCGCTTCATGTCGGCACAAAAGGTGGTGGAGATATCCCTCAAGTACCTGAAAGCCAACAGGGTTATCTGCATCCCGGGCTGGCGCAATAAGATATGGGTCTTTTTTGCCCGGTTTATACCCCGCAGATTGTTTTACCGGGCGCTCTTGAGGAGAGCGAGGAAGGAAAAGTAAGTGAGATGCCTAGAAGGGTGTCCGAAAATACGAATAATCCGCAGATTGACTTCGTCGCAAGCGTACACAGATTTCACCGATTAAGGGAACGGCTCGCTCATCACAAGATACGCATATTCGCAGTTTACCTTTGGCGGAGGAGAGAGCGGGTTTATTATGCCCCAGTCGGGTGCTCCAACCCGCTCGTAAAGATATTGGGTGGACCGTCCCTCCACAGCTTTAACTCCTCGGTAAGTTCAATCTGCTCGGCGGACTGGAGAGTCCGCCCTCCACCAGGGAGGGGGATGGTTTGGAATGCAACAACCCGTAACACCGTCTTGTTGCGCGAAGAATAAAAAGGCAACGACATGGTCGTTGCCTTTCCAAAAATCACGGTCAGTCGCTTACGATAACCATGGGTCGGGTGACGCCTGCCCGAATCTGGGTTCGGCCCGAGATGGAGGCGGTTTTGCCTTCGACCGCGGCAAAAAACTTCCGGTAATCGGAATTCATCTCAAATTTCCCAAACCCCTGGGTCAGAATCAACGTAAAAGGAATATCCTCGTCGCCGGTCAGGGCTACGCCTATCTCTTCACCGTAGAAGTTGACCCAGTCGGCGTTGGGCACGGACGGGGCCACTATCCCCTCGACCCCGATCTGGGCCGCTTTTTGCAAGAACGCCTCATCAATCGGCCCTGCCACTGCGACTATCTTGTCTTGACAGAAGTCATTCAGCCCGACTGCATCGGCCAGGAACTTCAGCTTACCGCAAGCCTCGCCGCCAAAGCCTATCATGCCGTAAAGTATTGTGCCCTTACCGGTTATCTCCGCACTTATCCCCTCCGTCACCTTGCTTACCTTGCCGTCAATGAACGATTTGAGGGGGACCGGGCTTATATCGTACTGGATGGTCACCGTTCCCTTCTTTGTATCTATCTTCTTCAATAGTCCAGTCGAGTCTGCCTTTGCCATCACAAAAGCTCCGTCGTGTGCCTTTTGAGCAATTATCCGTCCTAGCTCGACAAAATCCCCCTCTTCAAATTTCATGTACGCCTTGATGTGAGCAGGCCTTACGCCCAGAGATTTAGCAACATTTATTACGTGCGGTCTGCCGTCGTAGTCCTGTATCTCTCGCAGAACAAGCATCTTGGCGATTCTTTCGACATCAGTGACAACACCTCTGATGGGGGATTGATAATTGTAGGAAAGCTGTAAGGCGCCTGCAGGTTTGAAATGGAAGATGTTCTGACCTAAATTGACTTTATCTCCAACCTTAACTTTTACCCCTTTGAGGAAATCCCCCTCACTCAATTCCTTATTGTAGCCCACCACTCGCTGCATATCTATGATATAAAGCTTGGGCGGTGCAAACCGGTTCTCGCCAATCACGTCATCCGCCTTGACCGAATTCCCCTCCTTGACGAATATCTCGCCCTCGTAGGGCAGACGGCGCTCAACCTTGAACTCGCCCCTGGTTATCTCCGCGCCGCTCTTCTTGACCTCGGTCGTAAATTTCTCCGGTGGTACTGCAAACTCAGCCAGCCCCGCCTTGCTCAACGGGCAGCCCAACAGCTTTTCGTCCCGGCCGCGGCAGTCTATCAAAACCGGCAGATCGGTCTCCAGCTTCTCGGCCTGACCTTCCCGATGCAGGCACACGCTGCGCCCGGGCGTTATCTCTAACTCGCCCCCATTGGGAAGATACAGCGTTTCGCCGCCCTTAATCGAGTACGTCCGTGACGCCCTGGCGTCCGTGACGGTCAGGGCCGGCCTGCGGTCATCCAGCTTGCCCGCCGGTGCCACCACGTAGCCTATATCCTCCAGGCACTCATGAGTGAACAACTCCAGGGCCAGTTCCGGCTCCTTGGTGGCTAAGACACCCAGGTGCGGGCTTTTGAACCCCTTGTCCACTGCCAGCCTGGTGATTCCGGTCGGCTTGAACCCCTCGGTAAGCATCCACAAAACCTCCTCTTTACTCTCCGCATGGGACAGCACCCCGCCCGCCCCGATTATCAAATCGATATCCGACTGCTGGAAGTACTTAGCCTCGGTCAGGTAGAACAATTCCTCGAACTTGTTGACGTCCTTCCTTAATCGCCTCATATCTAACCTGCCTACCTTGGCGACTTCGTAATTCATCTGCTTGTGCTGCTCCCACGAGGAGTCAATGCCCTCAATCCCGGTTGCCTGCTCCACCGCCTTCTCAGAAGCAAACTTCGGCACGTAGGTCGGGTTCAGCATCTTGTTGGCGATGTAGTCCCGCACGTCATCCTCCTTAAAACTCTCAGGCAGGTGGCGCATGATTTGCTCTGCGCCCACCTCGGCCAATACGTTCGAGATAGAGTAGCTCATCCCGATGTTGGCCGCCACCGTCCTGTGATAGGAACCGCCGATATTCGAGAAGATGTCGGTGGTCGCCCCGCCCATGTCCACCATCAGGATGTTCGCATCGTGCTTCTCGCCGTACAGCCTCAGAATGTTCTCAACCCCGGCAGGGGTGGGTATGATGTCCGCGCTCACCCACCGCTTCAGGCCGCCGTAGCCCGGGGCGCGCTCCATCACGTTCTCCATGAACAGCTCGTGCACCTTGCGCTTGGCCGGCTCGGTGTTCACTTCGTCCATGCTGGGGCGGATGTTATCAACCACGTGCAGCTCGAACTTGCCTTCCAGAACCCTGGTTACGAACGGCCGGGCGTCCACGTTGCCGCAGAACACCAGGGGAATCCGCTCCGACTGCCTGAACTTGGGGTCCGGATCAGATAACGTCAGCAGCTCCGCAAGCCTGACCACGCCCGATATGGCCCCGCGGTCCACCCCGCCCGCCATCAGCACTAAATCAGGATGCAGCTCGCGGATCATACGCATCTTGTCCACCGGCAAAATCTGATCGTCGATGGTAAACGTCCTGAGAATCACGCCGCCCGCGCCGTAGGCCGTCATCTGAGCCACGCGGCCGGTTTCCACCGCCGAAAGCCCGAACACCAGAATCTGCAGACCCCCGCCCGCCGAGGAGGTGGTTAAATAGGGAACGCTTATCCTATCATTTCTGTCGAGTATGTTTGCGCCGCTCTCCTGCTCGATCCGTTTAATTGCCTCAATTACCCCTATTTTTACGTCCTCGGCAGGTTTTTCGACCGTGGTGGGAACCTCGGCCTCACTGGCGAACTGGAACTTGTCACCCTCCTTAGCCAACAACAGCGCCTTGGTGGTGGTGCTGCCCACGTCGGACAGCAGTATGTGTTTCGAGCTGCGCAATTCCACGAATACCTCCTTTTCGTAC